>JALYYN010000488.1 GCA_030946525.1 Actinomycetota bacterium
CCTCCGATAGGCCCTACGGCGTCGAGGCCGTGATGCGGGACAACTCCGGCAACTGGCTGGTCCTGGTCGAGAACCGGGAGATGCCGGGCGCCGAGATGCCGCACGCCTGAGGTATCAGCCCGTCGAGATCCGGACCGGGTTCGTCGTATGCAGGGCGAGGGCGCGCAGGTCGTCCGGGTCGGTCGTGAGGACGGCCGACCCGCCGGCCCGGTCGGCACGGGCGACGACGATGGCGTCGACGGCCGAAGGGGTTCGGGTTCTGCCCGCGGCGGTACGGAGCCGGGCCGCGTCCCGGGCGAGACCCTCGTCGACTGCCTCGACCGCGCACATGCGCAGGAGCTGGTTCTCCTGGAAGTCCCGCCGGTGATCGCCAGTGAGAGCCTCCACCAGGACGGCGGCCGGAACGATCGGCGGCCATTCCTGTCGTCGCCGCAACTCTTGGAGGCGAGCCCGCTGCCCGGCCAGCATCGAGATCCCGCCAGAGTCGAGGACGAGCGTCACGCCGACGATCGCTGCGAATCCGGACCGAGGACCCGATCCGCCCATGCGGCCGCCTCGACCTGCTCGGCCTCTCCGACCGGACCGAGCTCGGCTTCCCTTTCGTCGAGGTAGGCGTCCAATGCAGCGATCTTGGCCAGCCGGTCCAGCTCGCCGGCGACGGCCCGCTGGGCGAGCCGGGACACGTTCAGCCCGGCCCGTCGGGCGTTGCGGTAGAGGTCGTCCGGCATCGAGATGTTCACCCTCGCCATGCGCATATGATACACACGCGGTCGACCGTCAGGACCCGCTCGATCACCACTCCGGTTCGGCCCGCAGCGGCGCGCTCCGGTGCACCCTGCCTCCGGGCTCGGTGACCGCCAGGCCGCCGTCGGGGCGCAGCTTGGCGTGCCACCCGGCCTGATGCAGCCGGTGGTGGTGCCGACGAGGCGATGGCTGCGGTGGCCGAACAACTCTCCGACGACTGCGTCCAGCTCGACGACCTAGCCATGGGGTGCTTGCCGCAGGCTCGTTCGCCTACGAGGGACTGCACGCCGAACTCACACGCTTGTCATTCGATTCTTGCCGGACAGCTCCGAGGGGACCCGACGAGTTTCATCGCTACTTCAAGCGAAGGGCGCGAGGTGCGTGAGGAGCTCGTCGAATCGCTGCAGCGCCCGCCAGAGGCTTGGGCTCCGACTCACTGCGAGCTTGATATCGACCCGAGCGGTAAGTCGCGGTTGCCACACCGGCTTCACGTACTTCCGGGGTTTAATCGCTGCTGTAACTGCCGAAATTCCCGATCTTCCAGCGTCGAACTCGATCGGTCCGAGCCCCAATGTCTCTATCGACGCATACAGCCAGTCTTCATACTGGTCTACTGCTAGTGCCACGGCGACGGGCTTACCCAGGACAGACCCTGCACGCGCAAGCAACTCGGCGCCACGATTGGCGACGCAATCTCCTTCGCCATCGAGAAGGGCTAGGACGCCTACGCACCCAGGACGAAAGCCGGCGGCGGCGACATAGCCCTCGATGCCACCGGGCACTAAGGCGTTGTCTCGTCCGTTTACTGGTATCGGTTTTCCCAAAACATCCCGGAAATCGCCTCGTTCCGTCAGGTACTTCCTTAGTAGCAATGGGACAGCACCCGCATCTCCCCGTCCCTCAACGACGACGCCGATATGAGGATCACCGGGTGAGACCGTCATACCGCCAGAGGATCGAGCGAGTCGGCGCGTAGGAGCTGCCCAGGGGTGACCAAACCCTGCCGAACCGCTTCGCGGGTGTGTTCTGCGACGGGAGCAATCCGTGAAGCACCTCCGTCGTTCCATACAACCCGGAGAGCCTCAATCGGTAACGAGTCGACGATGTCAGCGCTGTGAGTCGTGACTACGATTTGTGCAGTTGACGTGTGCTGCTGAAGAACATCGACCAATGTCCGGAGCGCACCAAGATGAATGGCGATCTCCGGTTCCTCAATGACGAGCAGCGACGGCGAGGCTGGTTGGGCCATCGCCAATAGGATGCTGAATGCGCGGAGAGTCCCGTCGGACATCTGTTTCGCGTAGAACTCGCGCCTGCCGCTCGCAGTCTCTTGAACGAACGCAACAGTCTGTCGGTCTGCGAGGTTCCTAACCTCGATTCGTACGATGCCTGGTACAATCCCGGCGAGTTCATCAACAAGCTCCGCTCGCGCCGCGGGTGTGAGGATCTCATAGATGCTAGTGGTATTCGAACCATCAGGTTCGAACTCTCGGGTCGATGATGGCTCCTGTAACTCCCCGACCCGAGTCGGGTTAACCTCGACCGTTTGCATTTCCTGCAATACCTGATATATGAGATATGCGGAGTACCCGGCGGCTGACGAAACCGCACTTTGCCCTGGAGCTACAGGGAACTCCCGGTCGTCGACTTCTCCAAGACTGAATTCCTCGCGCCATCGCACCTTCTTCCCATCACTTTCGAAAACGAACTCGTGTCCGTTAAGTATGACGCGAGCGGCCTCTCGCTTCACCTCATATCGCTTACCTGCGACAGCTCCGAGCCTTAACTCATAGAACGAGTCGCCGTCGTCCCCGAGAGCAAACGTCAGCCGCAAGGCCGGATCATACGGCCGCCCAGCGCTCCGATGTCGAAGCTGGTCGAAGCCACCTCTCCGGGCAATCGCGGTTGGCAGCCCATGGATGGGAATCTCTCGAAGCAGCTTAATCGCCGCTACGGCGTTCGACTTGCCGCTGGCGTTCGTACCAACCAGAGCAACGAAGTCAGCGAAATCCAAGACGGCGTGCTTGTAAGACAAGAAGTTCGTGAGCTCCACCGACTTGAACCTGGGACGGCTTAGTGTCCCTTCCGTCGTCAAAGCCATGTACAAACACTAGTTCCGAGGCGGCTCCGTATCGAGGTCAGGTTACTGACGACGAGGTTGGCCAGCTCGGTGGGCCCACCGTCGGTCACCCACACGACGTGGTGGCCTCCGCCCCCCTGTGGAACGCCCTGGTCATCAGCGACGAGCACTGCCGCTTCCCGGGCTGTGACCGGCCGTCCACGTGGGACCGAGGCTGGCCGGGTCGACCGTCTCCCGGCTGCTCTGCGACAGCGCCCTGCACCGGGTCCCGCTACGACCCTGCCGCCCCGGCCCTCGGCCAGGTCGTCGAGCTCCACCACCATGTTGAGGTGGGGCCGGTGGCGCCCTCCCTTGTGGGCCCGCTGGTGGTCGAGGAAGAACCGGCAGACATCGACGAGGGCGTCGGCCCGGCGCTGCGTCGGCGAGCGGCTGGCGTCGGTGTCGTCGACGGTGGCAAGGCGTAGCGCGGTGGCCACCGTGGCCCCACCCTCGGCGTCGAGGGAGCCGTCGAGCACGTAGCGGTCGTCGAGGGTCCGCGACAGGTGCAGCGACCGCTCCGGCTCCTCGGGCTCGGGCCCCTCGGGTCGGGCCTGCTCCTTCCACGCCGCCATGGCCCGGCCCACGCCGGCGACCCGCAGGGGGGCCAGGTAGGGCACCAACTCGGCCTCGCACGCCGCGAAGAGATCGATCGTGTCATCGTCGAGATGGGCGAGTATGGCCTCCACCTGGCCGCCGGAAAGGGACCCGTCGGCGTACGCGGCGGAACACACGGGTAGCCGGCGCAACCGCCGGCCCTGCACGCTTAATCGGGCCGGCGGCACGGGACGTCATGCCCCCAAAGCTGCGCAGCCACGCCATCATGGAGGTGGCGGCATCGATGTCGCAAAGTGTGGCGGCATCGAAGGCGCCACCGCCTCGGCGATCCGGGCATCGAGGCGGTCCCGCAGGCGCAGCACCTGCACCAACGCGGCCCCGTCGACCGGGACGCTCAGCTTCTCGACCGCCTCCGCCAACTCCTCGAACACAACGCTCATCGTCCATGTGTTCGACTCAGAATACAGGCTGTAAGGGTCGCTATCGAGCGCGCCTCATTCCAATCCTGTGGACCGTCGTAGCGATGCTACTTCAGTCCCGGGACTCTGGAAGCGGACCGGGAACGTCGTGAGACCGGCGGCTAAAGGACTGCATCCTTGTCGCCCGGCTGATGTGGCTCGCCTTATCCTTGTCCTCGGCCCATATCGGTCGGGCGACGGCGGCCGCACCGATCAGCATTCCGGCGTCGACAACCGCCGCCGTCTCGCCGACGCCGAACGCCGGCCACTCGGCGACGAACTGGAGCTGCCCCGGGCCGGGCAGGGGCCACACCCAGTACGTCTGGGAGTACTCCCGGTCTGATCCGCCGCCGTTCTGCGGATCCATGCCGTGGGTCGGCTCCGCAGCGTCGGGACGCGACGGCCCTCTTCCGCCCATGTCGGTGGCGCGGCCGCCATCGGGCCAGGCGATCCCGAAGCGGAGCAACTCGTCGCGGGGCTCGTCGTCGTCCATCCACCCGTGGCGGTGGACCCGGCTCGCCCGCCGACGTGAGACGGAGCGGTGAAGGTAGCTGTCCACCGTGAGCTCGAACCCCTCGGGGAACGCGGACATCCGAGTGGCGACAACTGCCGCCTCGGCGGAACGGGCGATCACGATATCGAGGGGGACCACGCCGCCGACCCACGCGGCCGGGCGGAGACCATCGAAGGCATCGTCCTCCTCGCCGAAGGCATCGTCCTCCTCGCCGGAGGCGTCGTCGGGGTCTGGCTGGGGCCGGTCGAAGAATCTCATGGCTCAATCATCGACCGGGACGACTGTCGCCGTCGGCCATTTCCGGACCACAGCGCGGTGCGCCGGGCGAGTGGCACGGGCCCGGTGGCCACCGCCGCCCGATGGGCGTGCGCACGACGAAGGGCGCGTTGACGTCGCCGTCCGACGGATGTCGATCTCGGCCGCCTCGCCGACCATCTGGTCGAACGTCGAGTGCATGAGTCGGCGAACCCGGAACCCCGGCGACCCGGCCGCATGCCGGCCGGGGCCAGTCCCAGCCGATCCTGTCGTGAACCACGGTGTGCGGAGCGGCACGTCGGCGGTGTGAAACGCTGGCGGCCGTGCCGCAGCTGGTCCCGACCTGTGTCTGGAGGGCGTCGCCGGCGCTGCTCCTGGCGCTCGACGAGCGGTTCGGCGAGCCGGTCGACACCTACGTCAACGGTTCGCAGGTGTGGTTGCGGGACGACGGCCCCGGCGGCGTCGCCCTCGAATGGCGGCTCCACCCCGTCGCTGGGTACCGGCGGCCTGCGGGCATGGCCACCGAGGAGGTCTTCGACGCGGTGACCGGCGCCCTGGCCCTCGGCCAGGACCCGCCGGTGCCGCTCGACCGGCTCTGGGAGGGGCTGGAGGCCTTCGCCGCCTACGACGACGAGGTCGAGCCGGCGACGCTGGCGGCCGCCTGCCTGGCGTCGCTGGGCGCCCCGCCCGACGCCGCCGGCCTGGCCGACCACGACGTCATCGGCGACGAGTGGGAGCGCTCCGGTGGGGCCACGTCGGTGATCGCCGCCCTCCTGGCCCAACTGGGCTGAGCCGGGGCCGGCTGGGCTCAGCGCTGCTTGCGCTTCCTCCGCTTGGACTGGTCCTGCGCCGGGGGGTCGGCGACGCGGTCCTCGGCGGGCGGGGGCGTGGTCACGATCAGGCCGGGTGCGACGATGGCTTCGGGCACGACGGCCTCCGGTGCGCCCTCGGGAACGACCACCTTCGCAGACGTCCGCGGGTCGGGATCCACCGCGCCCTCCGGGATCGACATCTCCACGAAGATCTCGGGCCAGACGTCGACCGGCACCTCGGGTTCGACGACCACCCGGGGATCGACTTCGACCATGGTCTCCACCGTGACGCCCGG
>JALYYN010000220.1 GCA_030946525.1 Actinomycetota bacterium
TTGCCCCCCTCCGTGAGCCGTTCGAGGGCGGCCACCAGCCGATCGTCGACGTCGACGACGGTGACCGGCAGCCGGGCCAGCTCGTCGGCGCAGCGTTCGAGCCGCCTCGGCTGAGTGACGAGCACCAGAATCCCACCGCTGCCCAGAGAGCTCCGTAGGCGGTTGTCGAAATCAGCGGCGACGTCGATCTCCACCGGGGTCAGGGCCTGGGCGGGCACGCCGGTGGCGTGGCGGGTGAGCGTGCTGCCTGAGTCGCCGGTGGGGACGGGCCGCGCCGGCGCCACGTAGGCGCCTTCCGCGGCGTCCCAGCGGAGGTCGAGGCCGGCGGCTCCCACGATGCGGTCGAGGTCGGGCCGATCGGGGAGCGCCTCGGCGGCCGGGAAGCGGGCGGCAACCTTCGTGACCAAGTCGGCGGGGGTGATGCGTGCGACGGCCACGAACGCCCGCCGCGCGGCCTGAAGGGCTTCGGCGGCAGAGAGCCCCCGGCGGTAAAGCTCGAGGCGGGTGTTGACTGCGGCGTCGGGACAGAGGGAGGTGGCCAGCTCGGCCAAGGCGGCGTCGGGCAGCGGCCGAACGCCGGCGGGGGCGGGCAGGCTCCGGAGGCCGGCGACGAGAGCAGCGCGGCCTATGACGGCGTCGGACCCGGTGGCGAGCATTTCGGCGGTCAGGTTGGCGAGTGCGGAGGCGTAGTCGACGAGGCGGTTGCCGTCGGGCCGGTTGCCGTTGATGTGGTTGCCGTCCGGATTGGCGGCGCCGTCGAGGGCCACCACCACCGGACCGCCGAGCATCCGGCGGACCCAGCGGGCGTTGGTCCGCTCGCCCTCGGTGGCGATGGCCGCCCGGACCATCGCCCGTGCCACCCGGACGTGCTCGCCGTCGACGGCCACCAGCTCATTGGAGGGTGCCGGCCGGGCTTGCGCCAAGCGGCCGGCGAGCTGCTCGGCCGACGCCACGCCGCCCATGGTTGCCAGCTCCTCCGCAATCCAGTCGCGGATGATCCGAACCGGGACCTGGCGGATCCAGCGCTCCCGGGCGCCGCCGAGCACGCCGGCGACGTGCTCGCGACCCCCATGGCTGGGGGCGAGGTCGTCGACGTTGGGCCACTGCTCGTTGCCGTCGAGGCCGAGCCACGCCTGGAGCACGGCCACGGTGGCCTCCGGGGCCGTCCGGGGGATCAGGGCGCTTGCGGCGACGGTAAGCGGCGCGTCGTCGTCGACCTCGGCGGTGTCGGCCAGCGCCTCGCGCAGGTGGGCGACGACGGCCACGAGCTCGTTGCGGACTGCCCCACCCACGCCGCGGAGCTGGCGGAGCCGGTTGAGTGGCTCGCCCAAGAGGTCGGCGACGGTGAGAATGTCGAGGCGTTCGAGCGCGGCGACGGCGCGGGCCGAGAGAGGGAGGCCGGCCAGGGGAGTGGTCGCCGAGGTTCCCGCCGGTACCTCGAACTCCGCCGGCTCGTCGTCGTCGGTCGGGTGGTCCGTCGGGGTCGAGGGCCGGCGGCCGGCGAGGAAGGCCTCCCGCCACGCCGCCACCATCTCGGTGGCAGTGCCGTAACGGTCGGCGACATCGGGGGCCAGCGCCCTGGCGAAGAAGCCGACGAGCCCGCCGGCGACGCTGGCGTCGAACAGGGCCCGGTCGAGCCGCAGCGGGGCGTCGACCAGGCTGGGGTCGGCGCGCCCGTCGCCGTAGACCGGCTTGGCGCCGGTGCAGAGCGCGTAGAGCACGACGGCGGCGGCGTAGCGCTCGGCCGCGAGGTCCCATCGTCCCCGGTCGGGACGGCGCAGGAACGGGTCGACGTAGCCGGGGGTTCCCGCGTCGAGACGGTCGATCGAGGCGCCGGCCAGGCTGAAGTCGAAGAGGACCAGGTGGAGCGCGTCACCCCGGCCCTGAGGGGCGATGCCGAGGTTCTCGGGCTTGATGTCACGGTGGCCGATGCCCCGGTCTTCGAGGTGGCGGACGGCCTCGAGCAGGTCCCCGCCGAACCGCTCGGTGAGCTCGGCGTCGAAGGACTCGCCGATGCGTGTGGCAAGGGTTCGGGAGCGACGGAGGCTGCTGTCGGCGCCGGGCTCAGCAGGACGTTCGGCATCGTCCCGGTCGCCGGCGTAGGAAAGGAGCAGGGCGTGGTGGCCGTCGATGTCGAAGGGCTCGTTGTCGAGCAGCTTGACGATGCCGGCGTGGTCGAGGGTGGCGAGCGCCGCGGCCTCAGCGTCGAGCCGGGCGTTGTGGTGGGGGTCGTTCGCCACTTTGAGGACGCAGACGCGGCCGGTCTCAGCGTTGTCCCGCACGAGGAGGGCGAAGGCGGTCGAGCCCTGCCCGAGACGGCCGAGGACTTCGAACCGCCCGTCGAGGAGCGTGGCACCGCGGCGGGCCATGGTCACGTGGAGCTCGTCGTCGCCCGGGTCGGGGCGGGTCCAGTCCTCCTCGACGGCGTCGAGGGACTGGAGGACGCCGGCGAGATCGGCCTCTCGGCGACTCGGGTCGGCGTCGGTGAGGCCGGCGACAAATGTCGCCAGGTAGTCGTCGATCCCGTCACCAGCGGCCTCGGCGGGCACGTAGCCGGCGGTCGCCAGGAGCTCTCGTAGCTTGCCGGCGGTCGGGGCCGGCGGGTTGCCGGTGAAGACCGTGACGGCCAGGCAACCGAGGCTGAACACGTCGAGCAGGGCCGGGTCGGCCAGCGGCTGGGCGTGCTCCGGTGCCCGGTAGAGGGCGGCGTCGCCGGCGGCGAGGTCGTCGACGTGGGCGGTGCCTGTCAGCACGTTGGTGGCGTCGCCCGTGGTGACCCGGGCGCCGGCGTGCCAGTTGGCGACCCGCACGCTTGTCCCGGAAACGAGCACGGCCGATGGACACAAGGCGCGGTGGAACACGCCGCTCCCGTGTGCGTGGGCCAGCGCCTCGCCTACCTGGCGGACCACGTTGAGGCGTTCGAGACGACCGACCTCCGCCGGCGGGTCAAGCAACCAGCGGTCCAGCGAGCGAGCCTCGGGGTCATGCTCGAAGAGCAGGCATGGCCCCCGCTCGTGCTCGAAGTACTCGATGGGGGCGAGGATGCCGGGGTGGTCGAGCGGGTGGAGATGCAGGAACTCCCGGCGAGCCGCCCGGCCGGCGGCCTCCCTTTGCTCGGTGGTGGCGTTCTGTTCCAGCGGGTAGAGCCGGAGCCGGCGGCGCATGCCCGTGAGGGAGGCGTGTTCGACGAGGAAGTCCTGGTAGGCGACGCCCGTGTCCCGGTCGGCGTCGACATCGGCGAGCAGCTCGACGATCCGGTAGTCGCCGAAGCGCCGGCGGCTGCTGCGCTCCCGGATGCCGGCTTGCTCGATGGCCTCGGCGATCCGGGCGCCGGTCGGCCGGTCGATGCGCCGCTGCGGGCGACCGCCCCCGCTCGGAGCGAGGCTGGTGAGGGCGTCGACGATGCCGCCGATGACCGTGCGCTGCGTCGGGAGCACTTCGTCATCCTCTGCGTCGCGGCCGAACACCTGGTGACGGCCAGGAGGGGAGAGCGTCACGGTCAGGCCGGGGTCTGACAAGAACACGACCTCGGTGACGTAGGGCACGTCCGACCGGTGCTTGGCGAACGCCTTCGACCGTTCCAGCAGCTCTTTCAGTGCCTTGGCCTTGCGGTTGGCCAGGAGCCGAGGGTTGTCGAACGAGCGCCGGGCACCTTCGGGAGTGATCCACTGCCAGGTGCTTCCGTCGCCGCCGATCTGGCCCGGGTGGGACTTGATCTCGATCAGGTAGACGCCGTTGTCGGTGATGGCGAGGGCGTCGACCTCGTAGAGCTTGCCGTTCGACGTCGTGAACTCGAAGTTCGACCAGACCCGGTACGGCTCCCGGTCGAGGAGCCGCCGGCGCAGGAAGGCCAAGGCCTCCCGCTCATGGTCATGTGGGCTGTCAGACACCGTCGTCCAGCGCGGCGAGTTCGGTTCCACTATTGAGCCTTTCCGCGGCGGAGGAGGTGCGGGTGCTCCAGTGGGGAGACGACGTCGACGACAGCCCTCCTCTGGACTCGACGGCTCACAGGCTTGACTTCAACCCTAACCTCGCTGCCAGTGAGCGGCGCCCTGATCGCCCTCTTCCCAGGTGACGGGCGGAGGGCGCCTCTCCGCACCGTCAGTATCCGGATCGTCGACGTGGTTGCACCGTCGTTCTGGCAGTGGGGGGACCTCCACCCCGCGATAGCGGACGTTGCCGGCGGAAGCTGGAGGAGCAAGCGGCCGCCGGCGATCCGGGGGACGGGCACGGCGTGGATGCGATCGAGGCCGCGCTCTGGTCCGTCGACGGGGCCGTCGACTTCCGTGAGGCCGTGCTCCGGGCGGCCAACCGGGGCGACGATGCCGACACCACGGCTGCCATCGCCGGCCAGCTCGCCGGCGCCCGTTGGGGCGCGTCCGCCATACCGGTCCCGTGGCGGAAGAAGTGGGAGCGAGATGGACCAGTGGCAATACGAGGTCACCGGAGGTGGGCGGCTCTGGTACTGCATCGACGACGCCAAGCGGACGGTCTGGCTCATGGACACGAAGGAAGCTCGTCGAACCTGCCGGCCCGTGGACGTTTGGTCAATCGGGGGCCGGATAGCGCCGCGGATTGACCAAACGGGCGAGGCGCCTGGTCAAACAGGAGCGGTGACGGGACCTACGCAACCGCGGCGGCGAACGACGTGTAGAGGTCGGCGGGGAGGGGATGGTCGAGCTCCCAGACGAAGGCGA
>JALYYN010000162.1 GCA_030946525.1 Actinomycetota bacterium
GCCACGTGGTCGGGTCCCCGGGCGCCCAGCTCGGCCGGGACGTCGATCTCGTGGGGGACAAGCAGGGTGGCGAGGTCGTGGCGGCCCGCTTCGCGCATGCGGATGTTGATGTCGTAGGCGTGGGCCGCCATCTGGGCCCCGGTGAGGTCGACGAGGCCGGGAGTGGGCCGGTCGGGGTGGTGCAGGGCCACCGGCCGGCGGGGGTGGTCCGGGGGGAGGGCACCCGTGCCGCCCGCCGGTCCCGGGCCGAAGATGTCGACGGGCGGGTTCCACTGGAGGATCGGCCACCCGAGGAGGAACAGGTTGAAGTAGTCGCAGGTGTGGTCGGAGTGGAGGTGGGTCAGGAACACCCGGTGGAGGCCGGACAGCAGCCGGGAGCGGCGGAGCTGGCGGGTCACGCCGCTGCCACAGTCGACGACGTACGTGCGGCCATCCACCACGACGGCCTGGGCGATGCCCGACCGCACGGGCGAGGGGAGCGGGCCGCCCGCCGTGCCCAGCAGCACCAGCTTCGTTGGGCGCGTCGACATGGGTGGGGCGTCACCCTATCCTCGGCCCACCACGCGGCGGGTGCCGGCCGGGTGCGACGAAGGAGGCGGTCGATGTCCCTGCTGGATCCTCTGGTGTGGACCGGAAAGAGCTTCGACGGCGGCTGGTTCGCGCCGCTCGGGGGCGAGTACCCGGTGGTGGAGCCGGCGACCGGCCACCGACTGGGCACGGTGGGGATCGCCAACGCCGAGGACGTGGAACGGGCGGGGGCCCGGGCCGCCGAGTCCCAGGGAGAGTGGGCCCGCACCTCCTACGAGGAGCGGGCGCGCATCCTGCGCCGGGCGGGTGACCTCTGGCACGAGCACGCCGCCGACGTCGAGGGGTGGCTGGTACGCGAGGCCGGTTCCATTCCCCCGAAGGCCGCGGTGGAGACCCACGGCGCGGCCAACGAGTGTTACGAGGCGGCGGGGCTGGCGTCACGGCCGTACGGCCGCCTGCTCCCGTCGGCCCTGCCCCGGCTGAGCTTCTCGCGACGCCTCCCGGTGGGGGTCGTGGGCGTGATCTCGCCCTTCAACTTCCCGCTGATCCTCTCCATCCGCGCCGTGGCGCCGGCGCTGGCCCTCGGCAACGCCGTGCTGCACAAGCCCGACCCCCGCACCGCGGTGTCGGGAGGGATCGCGCTGGCGCGGATATTCGAGGAGGCGGGCCTCCCGCCGGGCGTGCTGCACGTCCTGCCGGGCGGACCCGAGGTCGGCGAAGCGATCGTCGCCGATCCCAACGTCGGCGTGGTCGCCTTCACCGGCTCGACGAGCGCCGGGCGCGCCGTCGGCCGGCTGGCCGCAACCCACCTCAAGCGGGTGCACCTCGAGCTCGGTGGCAACAGCGCGCTGGTCGTCCTGGAGGACGCCGACCTGGAACGGGCCGCCTCGGCCGGGGCGTGGGGCTCCTTCCTCCACCAGGGCCAGATATGCATGACCGCCGGCCGCCATCTGGTCCACGACAGCCTGTTCGAGACCTACGTGGAGCGCCTCGCCGCCAAGGCCGACCAGCTCCCGGTGGGCGACCCCTCGACCGGGCCCGTCGCCCTCGGCCCCGTCATCGACGCCGGCCGGCGGGACCGGATCCACGAGCTGGTGACGTCGAGCGTGGACGCCGGCGCCCGCCTGGCTGCGGGCGGCACCTACGAGGGACTGTTCTACCGGCCGACCGTCCTGGCCGACGTCACCCCGGCCATGCCCGCCTACGCCAATGAGATATTCGGCCCTGTCGCCCCGGTGATGTCGTTCTCGACCCTCGACGAGGCGGCCGCTCTCGCCGCCGGCAGCGAGTACGGGCTGTCGCTCGGCATCCTCACCCGCGACGTCATGAAGGGCCTCGCCCTCGCCGAGCGCATCCCGTCGGGCATCGTCCACATCAACGACCAGACCGTCAACGACGAGGCCCACGCCCCGTTCGGCGGGGTCGGGGCATCGGGCACGGGATCGCGCCTCGGGGGCGCGGAGGCCAATGTCGAGGCGTTCACCGAGACCCAGTGGGTGACGGTCCGCAGCGAGATCGCTCCCTACCCCTTCTGAGGATCCGCGGTGCGGCCGGCGGCCAGCGACTCCAGCAAAGGGACGACGTCGGCCGGGGCGGGCATCGCGGCGATCTCGGCGGCCAGGCCACCGGCCCGCTCCCGGTAGGACGGGTCGTCGAGCACGACGCGGACGGCTCCGCGGACGGCGGCGGCGCTCACCTCGTCCGGCAGCAGGCGGACGCCGGCGCCGAGGGCGGCGCAGCGCTCGGCGTTCCAGAACTGGTTGGCACCCTGGGGCAGGATCACGAGGGGCAGGCCGAGCCCGAGGGCGGCCAGCGTGGTGCCCGAACCTCCGTGGGCCACCACCGCGTCGCACCGGGCCAGCAGGAGCGACTGGGGCACGTAGCGCTCGACGTGGACGTTGGCGGGTTGGGGGCCCAGCTCCGCGGGATCGCGGTTCGGCCCGACGGTCACAATCACGTTGACCGGCTCGCCGCGCAGGCCCTCGACGGCCGCCTCGATCACCCCGGGGGCGTCGTTGTCGAGGGTGCCGAGGGTCACGTAGACGGTCGGTTGCGAGGGCAGGTCGTCCACCCATGCCGGGAGGGCCTCGCCGTCGACGGCGTCGAACGGCACCGCCCGCAGCGGCCGGGCGACGGGCGGGATCCGGTCGAGGTCGGCGGACTGGAGGCTCGGAGGGCAGATGTCGAGATAGGCGGAGCCGAACATCCCACCGAGGGGACCGGGCGTCACGCCCCACTCCTTCCAGAGGGGCGCGACCAGCTCGGTGCCGACCAACGAGAACTCCATAGGGAACATCGGCCCGAGGCTGTGGGCGGCATACGGAAGGGCGGCGTGGGCAGCAGCCACCGGTCCGGCGAAGTCGGTGACGTCGTGGATGACCAGGTGCGGGGCCCACGTCGAGATGACGTCGACCAGGTCGGGCACCTTGGCCGGCGCGGCCACGGCTGCGAACATCTGGGCGCCGAAACGCCACGCGTGCTCAGGTCCGGGCGCGGGGACATCGGGGCGGGCGAGGGTGCGCTCCAACACCTTCCCGGGCCCGATGCCGGCCGGGAAGGCCCGAAACCCGGCGCGGCCGACCCGGGGGCAGAACCGCTCCTCGGTGGCGAAGGCGACCTCGTGCCCGGCGTCGCGCAGGGCGAGCGCGAGGGGCACCATGGGATGGAGATGGCCGTAGCCGGGGACGCAGGTGCAGAGGACGCGCACCCCCGAACCCTACGTACGTCCCGGCCCGGGAGGGCCGTAAGGTGAGGGGAGTGTCTTGGTGGCCCGGGTGACGAGGGCGGTCGTTCCCCCGGCATCCGCCGCCGGAGCGGTGGCCCTCGAGGTCGATGACGCGCCGGTGGCGGTGTCGCAGGAGGCCATGCTCTGGCACGAGTGCTTCGTGCCCGGCAGCTTCAACCTCCCCTGCCTGGTCCGCCGCTACCGGGGCGTGCTCGACGTGGACGCGTTCGTCTGGGCCCTGGCGGAGCTGGTCCGCCGGCACCAACCCCTGCGGAGCACCTTCGCAGTGGTCGATGGCGAAGCGCGACAGCGCGTTGGTGACGGTGACTCGTCGCAGCTGGCGGTCATGGATCTCGGCGCGCTCGGGCCGGACGAGCGCGACGACGAGGTCGCCCGCATCCTCGCCGACGCCACCGGCCGGCCGTTCGACCTGGCGACCGGGCCGCTGTTCGAGCCCCGCCTGCTGCGGCTCGGGCCGGACGACCACCTGCTGGTGGTGAGGCTCCACCACACCGTGTTCGACGACTGGTCGGTCGACGTCTTCCGGCGCGAGCTGTCGGCCCTCTACTCCGCCCGGCTGGCCGGCGCCCCGTCGCCTCTGGTGGAGCCTGCCACCAGCTTCGCCGACTTCAGCCGACGCCAGCGGGCCCGCCTGACCGGGGAAGACGGGATCGCCCAGCGGACATGGTGGCGCAATGAGCTGGACGGCGGACCGCTCGCCGTCCAACTGGCGCTCGGGGGGGAGGAGGGTGAAACGGCCGATACCGACCCCGGGGAGCCCCTGCGCATGGACCTGCCCCCGGCGCTGGCGGCCGCGATCCGGGGTCTGGCGCCGACGCTGCGGGCGACGCCGTTCATGACCGTCCTGGCTGCGTTCTCGGTGCTGCTCGGGCGGGTCACCGGGCAGGACGACCTGGTCATCGCGACGGTGGTCGCCAACCGCAATCGCAGCGACGTCGAAGGGCTGGTCGGCTGCTTCACCAAGAAGGTTCCACTCCGGCTGCGACTTCACGGCGATCCCACCTTCGCGGAGCTGGTCGCCCGGACCCGGGCGTCGTTGCTCGGGGCGCTGGCCCACCAGGACGTGGCCTTCGACGCCGCCGTGCAGGAGGGCCTCGGCCGACCCGCTGCCGACCACGGGGTCGTGCCGCAGGTCGCGGTGGTGTTCCAGGCCGAGACGCCCCAGCAGGTCAAGCTGGCCCTGGCCGGTCTCTCGGCCGGCCCGTACCAGGTGGCGGGCGACGCCCGTCGCGAGCGGCATTTCAGCCAGGGCCCGAGCGGCCCCCAGAGCGGGGACCAGGGCCCGGCATGGGGTGACGGCGCCTACCTCGGGACGTTCCTCATCCTGTCCCTCCTCGAGACGGCGGAGGGGATGGCGCTCGTCGCCCGCGGGGTGTTCGACCGGCCTGCGGCCCGGCGACTCCTGGAGGAGTTCCGGTCACTGCTGGCCGACGTGGTGGCCGACCCGTCGCTGCCCGTTTCGAAGCTCGGCCATGCCGGTCCCGACCGTTCCGCGGGCGCAGACGTCGTCGAGCTACGTGGGTTCAGGGCCCGCCGCTCCCGCATCGAGGCAGCGCTGGCCCGGTGCCCGGGGGTGGCGAACGTGGCCGTGGCGGTCGGCGCCGACGCCGGTGGCGAGGCGCGGCTGGTCGCGTATGTGGTTCCGTCCGCCGAGGGACCCCCGACGCTCACCGAACTGCGCCACGCGCTGTGGGCGACGCTTCCCGGCGCGCCATGGCCGTGGCGAGCGGTCGCAATGGAGCGCCTCCCGCGGTTTCCCGATGGTCGGCTCGACGTGGACCGCCTCCGCCCGCTCGACCCGGCTGACCCCGGTATCGCGGCCGGTCGGGATCCCGTCGCCGAGCTCCTGACCGCGATGTGGGTGGAGATCGCCGGCCGCCCGGTGACCGCGGATTCGAGCTACTGGCAGGACTTCTCGTTCCTCCAGGTGCTGGCCGAGGCGCGCCAGGCCGGTATCGCCATCTCCGACGAGCAGGTGGTGCGGTGCCGCACGCCCCGCACGCTGGCCGCGGCGCTGGCGGCCGCCCCCCGCCCTCCGCAGGCCTGACCGTCGTGCTCTCTGCAGAGGATCGTCGCCGGATCCTCGTCGAGTGGAACGACACCGCCGCGCCGTACCCCCGGGTCGGGGTGGCCGCGTTGTGCGCCGACCAGGTGGCCCGGACGCCGGATGTGCCGGCGGTCACCTTCGGCGCCCGGACCCTCACCTTCTCCGAGCTCCACGAGCGCGCCGCCAGACTGGCCGCACGCCTTTCGGCGCGAGGCGTCGGGCCCGGGACGCTCGTGGGGCTGTACGTGCCGCGCTCGGTCGAGATGGTCGTCGCCCTGCTCGCCGTCGCCCGTGCCGGCGGGGCCTACGTGCCCCTAGACCCCGCCTTCCCCGCCGGGCGGATCGCCTTCATGCTGGGCGACTGCGCCGCCCCTGTGGTCGTGACGCAGTCGAGCCTGGCCCCGACCCTGCCGTCCCATGGCGCCGAGGTCGTGTGCGTGGACGGCGACTGGGACACCCCGGGCGGCGCCGGGCGCGAGCCCATCGGTAGCGGCCCGGACGACCTGGCCTACGTCATCTACACCTCCGGCTCGACCGGCCGGCCCAAGGGGGTGGAGATACCCAACCGGGCTCTCGTCAACCTCCTCACCGCCATGGCCGACCGCCCCGGGCTCGGTCCGGCCGACGTGCTGGTGGCGGTGACCACCCTCTCCTTCGACATCGCCGGCCTCGAGCTCTGGCTCCCGCTCGTCACGGGCGCCCACGTGGTCGTCGCCTCCCAGGTGGACGCAGGCGATCCGCGCCGGCTCGCCGCCCTGCTCGATGGGGCCGGGGCGACGGTCATGCAGGCGACGCCGGCAACGTGGCGGATGCTGGTCGAGTCGGGTTGGGCCGGTCGGTCCGGCCTGAAGGCGCTGTGCGGAGGGGAGGCGCTGCCGGTGGCCCTGGCCGACCGGCTGCTCGACCGGGGGGTCGAGCTGTGGAACGTCTATGGCCCCACCGAGACCACCGTCTGGTCGACCGCGGTCCAGGTGAGCACACGCGGGCGGCCCCTGAGCATCGGCCGGCCCATCGCCAACACCAGCCTGTACATCCTCGACGGCCGGATGGAGCCGGTCCCGGTCGGCACGCCGGGGGAGCTGCACATCGGGGGCGACGGGCTGGCGTGCGGCTACCTCCGCCGGCCCGAGCTCACCGCCGAGCGCTTCGTGCCGAACCCCTTCGACCCGACGCCTGGCGCCCGGCTGTACAAGACCGGTGACCTGGCCCGCTGGCGCCCCGACGGTGAGGTCGAGTACCTGGGCCGTCTCGACCACCAGGTCAAGATCCGGGGGTTCCGGATCGAGTGCGGCGAGGTCGAGGCCGCGCTGGAGGCCCACCCCCTGGTCCGCTCGGCGGTGGTGGTGGCGCACGAGGACACGCCGGGCGACGCCCGTCTCGTCGCCTACGTGGTCCCGGAGGGCGGCGACGAGGGTCCGTCCGGCGGGTCCGACCAGGCCGCGCTCGCCGCCACCCGGGTGGCCGAGTGGCAGGAGGTCTACGACGAGACCCAGGGCGGCCGGGCCGCCGAGGTGCCCGACCCCTCCTTCGACACCTCGGGATGGGTGAGCAGCTACACCGGCGAGCCCATCCCGGCGCCGGAGATGGCTGAGGCGGTGGGCGGCACCGTCGCCCGGGTCCGGGCCCTGGAACCCAAGAGCATCCTGGAGCTCGGGTGTGGCACCGGGCTGCTGCTCTGGCGACTGGCGCCCTCCTGTGAGCGCTACGTGGGGACGGACTTCTCGGCCGCGACGCTGGCGGCCCTCGACCGCGGGCTGCGCGCCGGCGGCATGGTCGACGTCCGCCTCCTGCAGCGGGAGGCCGACGACTTCTCCGGGCTGGCCGACGAGGCGTTCGACGTGGTCCTGGCCAACTCGGTCGTCCAGTACTTCCCGGATGCCGGCTACCTGCGTCGGGTGCTGGCCGGTGCCGTGTCCTGCGTGGGATCGGGAGGGGCGGTGGTGCTCGGCGACGTGCGCAGCCTGCCGCTACTGGCCGCCCTCCACGCCTCCCTCGTCCTCGCCGCCGCCGACCCCTCGCTCCCGGCCGCCCGCGTGCGGGCCGGGATCCAGCGGGGCGTGGACGACGAGAAGGAGCTGGTCCTCGACCCGGCGTTCTTCGCCGAGGCGGAGCGAGAGCTGCCCGGTGTATCCCGGGTCGAGATCCTCCTCAAGCGGGCCCGGCACCACAACGAGCTCAGCCGCTTCCGCTACGACGTGATCCTGCACGTCGGCGACACGGGCCCGCCGGAGGCGGCGGTCGCCGACTGGCTCGACTGGACGGCCGAGGGCCTCTCCCTGGCATCGCTGCGGGCCCTGCTGCGGGAGCGCGCCCGCGCCGCCGCCGGCGATGCGTTCGGGCTGAGAGCGATTCCCAACAGCCGGGTCGGGCATTCGTTGGCGGCGCTGGAGCTGCTGGCCGGCGACAACCCCCCGGCGACGGCCGGCGCGCTCCTCGCCGAGTCCCGCAGGACGGCTGCGGGGGTGGATCCCGAGGAGCTGCGGGCGCTGGGGGAGCAGCTGGGGTACGACGTCGAGTGCAGCTGGGCCTCCGCCGACCCCCGCGGCGCGTTCGACGCCGCCTTCGTGCCGTCCGCGCCCGGGCGCCGCCGTGCCGTCGGCTTCCCCGGCCCTGCGGCGCGCGCCGTGCCGCGGCACAACGACCCCCTCGCCGCCCGGCGGCGGGGCGAGCGGTCGCGCATGTTGTCCCGGGAGCTCCGCTCGTCGCTGCGGGCGTCGCTTCCCGACTACATGGTGCCGTCGGTGGTCCTGGCGCTCGACGCCCTACCCCTCACGCCGAACGGCAAGGTCGACCGCCGGGCGCTTCCGGCGCCTGCGCCGTTGCGTGCCACGACGCCCGGCTCCTCGGCGCCGCCCCGCACCATCACCGAGGAGGCGCTGGCGGCGATCTGGGTCGACGTGCTCGGCATCGACGAGGTGGGGATCGACGAGGACTTCTTCGACCTGGGCGGCCACTCGCTGCTCGCGGTACGGGTGGTCTCCAGGGTCCGGGAGATCCTGGCCGTGGACCTCCCGCTCCGGGCCATGTTCGACTGGCCCACCGTCGCCGGTTTGGCTCGGGCGGTCGACGAGGCTCGTGGTGCCGTCCGGGCTGCGATCCCGCCGTTGACGGCCCGAGCCGGGGTGGAGAGCGGGGAGGCCCCGCTCTCCTACGCCCAGGAGCCGCTGTGGTTCCTCGACCAACTGGTCCCGGACAACCCCTTCTACAACCTGCCGTCCGCCTACCGCCTGACCGGCGCCCTCGACGTCGCCGCCCTCGAACGGGCCCTGCAGGAGATCGTCGCCCGGCACGAAGCCCTGCGCACGCGCTTCCCGGCGCCGGGCGGCCTTCCCCGCCAGCGGATCGTTGCGGTGGCGCCGGTGAAGCTGGAGGTCGAGGATCTGGGCGATCTCGGCCCCGCGGCCGCCGAGCTCGAAGCCCGACGTCGGGCCGGCGCCGAGGCGGCCCGGCCGTTCGATCTGGCCGCGGGACCGGTGTTCCGGGCCCGCCTCCTGCGCCTGGGCCCGACGGGGCACGTCCTCCTCCTCACCCTGCACCACATCGTCTCCGACGGTTGGTCGACCGGGGTGCTCCTGCGCGAGCTGTCGGGGCTGTACGGCGCCTTCTCCGGCGACGAGCCGTCGCCGCTCGCTGCGCTACCTGTCCAGTACGGCGACTTCGCGATCTGGCAGCGGGAGTGGCTCGCGGGCGACGTGCTCACCGGCCTGCTCGACCACTGGCAGGCCCGCCTGGCCGGCGCCCCACCGGCCCTGGAGGTGCCGCCCGACCACCCGAGGCCGTCGATGCCGTCCTACCTCGGGGCGATGGAGCGGTTCCGGATCCCGACGGAGGTGGTCGTCGGGCTGCGGGCGCTGGGGCGCTCATGCGGCGCCACCCTGTACATGACGCTGCTGTCGGCATTCAAGGTCCTCCTGGCCCGCAGTACCGGCGCCGACGACGTCGTGGTGGGCGGTACGACCGCCGGTCGGGGCCGGGCCGAGCTCGAGGATCTCATCGGCTTCTTCGTCAACCCCCTCGCCCTGCGCACCGACCTGTCGGGAGACCCCACCTTCGCCGACGTCGTGGCCCGGGTCCGCCGGAGCGCCCTCGACGCCTTCGACCACCAGGACGCGCCCTTCGACCAGGTCGTGCAGCGGCTCAATCCGCCCCGCGACCCGGGTCGCAATCCGCTCATCCAGGTCGCGTTCGAGTTCCAGGAACATGCCGGCGTCCCCTCCCGCCTGGGCGACGGCGTGGCGGTGACCGACATCGGGGGCTACAGCGGCGCCGAGTACGGGGCGGTCGACGGCGGGGGGATCACCGCCCGCCTCGACATCGAGCTCTTCGTGGCCACGGCGGCCGACGGGTCGCTCGACGCCAGCCTCGTCTACGCCACCGATCTGTACGACCCGCCGACCATGGCCCGGCTCGCCGACCGGTTCGGGCGGCTGCTCACCGAGGTGGTCGCCGACCCCGCGATGCCGGTCTCCGAGGCGCCGCCGCTCCCGTAGGGTGCCGTCTGTCTCATAGGGTGCAGGCGTGGAGGCGGTGGGCACGACGGTCGCCGACCTCGTGGAGGCGGCAACGGCCGCCGATCCGCACGGCGTCGCAGTGACGGCCGGCGGCGCGTCCCTGACCTACGCCGAGCTGGACGCCCGGGCCAACCGCCTGGCCCATCACCTGCAGTCGTCCGGCGTCGGCCCCGACGTGCCAGTCGGGGTCTGCCTCAACCGTTCCCTGGACCTCGCCGTCGCCCTGCTCGCCGTCCTCAAGGCGGGCGGCGCCTGCCTCCCCCTCGACCCCGCCTACCCGGCGGCGCGACTGGCCTTCATGGCCGCCGACGCCGGCGTCGCCGCCGTCGTCACCCGCGCCGACCTCGCCGACCGGATTCCCGGCGCCGCAGCCCCATTGCTGCGCATGGACACCGACGCAGCCACCTGGGCGGACCGCCCCGCCAGCCCGCCGGTGCGGTCTGCGGGACCCGACCACCTCGGCTACCTGATCTACACCTCCGGTTCCACCGGCCGGCCCAAGGGCGTCATGCTCATGCACCGGGGGCTGATCAACCACCATCTTGCCGTCGTCGACCTCTACCGGCTGGCGCCCGGCGACCGGGTGCTGCAGTTCTGCTCGATCGGCTTCGACGCCAGCATCGAGGAGATGTTCCCGACCTGGGCCGCGGGCGCCACCGTCGTCTACCGGCCGGAGGACGCTCCCCTCCTCGGACGGGGCTGGTCGGAATGGCTGGACGGCCAGGGGATCACCGTGGTCAACCTGCCGA
This sequence comes from Actinomycetota bacterium, assembly GCA_030946525.1. Classification (GTDB taxonomy): domain Bacteria; phylum Actinomycetota; class Acidimicrobiia; order Acidimicrobiales; family AC-14; genus CADCTB01. Next base: position 10,582 of record JALYYN010000162.1, read on the forward strand.
CCGCGTACTGGGCGGCGTGGGCCCGGGACCTCGATGCTTCCGGCGCGACCGTCCCCGACGGTATCCGGCTGGTCGTGGTGGGCGGGGAGAAGGCGCGTGGGCCGGTGTACCGGACCTGGGCGCGACTCGGTGGCGGGCGGGCGCGGTGGATCAACGCCTACGGCCCCACCGAGACGACGTGCATGTCGACCTGGTACGAGGCGCCGTCGCCCGCCGTCGATGGCGCCGGTTCGGCGGCCGCCGTCAGTGGCGCCGATCCCGGCGGCGATCGGGACCCGCCCGTCGGACGGCCGCTGCCGGGGACGACGGTGCTGGTGGTCGACGAGGCGCTGCGGCCCGTGGCCACCGGCGTGAGGGGCGAACTGCTCATCGGCGGGGCCGGTCTGGCCCGGGGCTACCTCAACCTCCCCGAGCAGACGGCCGAGCGCTTCGTGCTCGTCGGCGGCGCTCGCATGTACCGCACCGGCGACCTCGTCCGCCGCCTTCCCGAGGGCGACCTCGACTACATCGGCCGGGTCGACGACCAGGTCAAGATCCGGGGCTTCCGCATCGAGACCGGCGAGGTCGAGGCGGCGCTGGCCCGGCACCCGCACGTGGCCGTCGCCGCGGTGGTGGCCCGGGAGGACCCGCCGGGCGACCGGCAGCTGGCGGCCTACGTCGTCGCCGCCACCCCGGACCCGCCGACCACGGCCGACCTCCGCCGGTTCCTGGCCGACCACCTCCCCGACCACATGGTGCCGGCGAGCTTCACCGTCCTCGACGAGCTGCCGCTCACGCCCAACGGCAAGGTCGACCGGGCCGCCCTGCCCGCACCGACGCGGCCCACCGCCGCGGCCCGGTTCTCCCGCTCGCCCGGGGAGGACCGCATGGCGGCCATCTGGGCCGCCGTGCTCGACATGGACTCGGCCGACATCGGGCCGCAATCGGACTTCTTCGAGCTGGGTGGGCACTCGTTGCTGGCCACCCAGGTCATCGCCCGGGTGCGCGACGGGTTCGGGACCGCCACCCCGCTGCGGGCCATCTTCCAGGCGCCCACCCTCGCCGGCCTGACCGCCGTCGCCGAGGGGGGGGCAGAGCCGGGTGCAGGGAGCGTCGCTACGCCCCTCACCGCGGTGGCCAGGGGACCGGGCACACGGATCCCCCTGTCGCTGGCCCAGGAGCAGATGTGGGCGCTGGAGGCGGTCGCCTCGCCCCCTGGCCTCTACAACCTCACCGCCCTGCACGACCTGGACGGGCCCGTCGACCGGGATGTGCTCGGCGATGCCCTCCGCCACGTGGTCGACCGTCACGAGATCCTCCGCACCGGCTTCCGCTCGGAGGGCGGCACCCCGCACCAGTTCGTCGACCCGGCCCGCGACCTCGACGTTCCTGTCACCCCCTCCATGCCCGGCGACGGGGCCGAGCTGCAGCGCCTCATCGCCGAGCAGGACGCCGGGCCCTTCGACCTGACCCGCCCCCCGTTGGTCCGGATCGGCCTCTTCCACCTCGACCGGGGCGCCACCCGCCTTGCCGTCACCTTCGACCACCTGATCTGCGACGGCACGGGCGCCGCCATCTTCGTGACCGAACTGCTGGCGGCCTACGCGGCGATCACTGCCCGCCGCGCCCCGTCGCTGCCGCCGCTGGACATCCAGTTCGCCGACTTCGCCGTCTGGCAGCGCGCCCACGTGACCCAAGCGGTGCTCGACCACCAGCTCGGATGGTGGAGGGGCATCCTCGAGGGGATGCCCCTCGGCCCCGCAGTGCCGTTCGACCGGGTGCCGGCGGAGCCCACAAGGCGCATCGCCTCGTCCGCGTTCACCGTCCCCGCCGGGACCCGCGTGCTGCTCGACGAGGTGGCGCGTGCCACGGCCAGCACGGTGTTCACCGTCGCCGCGGCGGCGACCGCCGCGCTGCTGGGACGGGCGGGAGGGACGGCGGACGTCGTGATGAGCACCACCCTGAGCGGGCGGACACGGTCGGAGCTGGAGAACCTCGTCGGCATGTTCTCCGGCATCGGCCGCCTCCGGGCCGACCTCTCGGGCGACCCTGACTTCCGCACGATCGTGACCCGGGTCCGGGACCGGGTGCTCGGGATGTTCGAGAACCAGGACATTCCCTTCATGCGGGTCCGCCGGGCCCTGCTGCCCGACTTCCCGGCGCCCGGCTCGGCGCTGGTCGCCGCCCTGCCGACCGACTTCCAGTACTTCCACACCGGCGACCTGGCCACCCAGCGGATCCACTTCCGGGGCCAGCTCCACCCGCTCGGCATCACCCTCATCGACGACGGCACGGAGATCACCGGTGAGCTCAGCTACAAGCTGGACTACTACGACCCGGCCACCGTCGCCCGGCTCGCCGGGGATCTGCAGCGGCTGCTCGACGCGGTGGCTGTGGACCCGGGCCTGCGGCTCTCGGAGCTGCCGGTCACCCCGCCGCCTCGGCGCTAGCGGCCTCCTCCACCGCGCTGGCCAGCTCCCCAACCGTGGGGTGCTCGAAGACGGCGGCCACCGGCACCTCGACGCCGAACGCGTCCCCGAGCCGGGCGGCGATCTGGGCCGCGGCCAGCGAATGGCCGCCGAGGGCGAAGAAGTCGTCGTCGACACCGACGTGGGCCACGCCCAGCACCGCCTCCCACACCGACGCCACGACCGACTCGGCCCGCGTGCCGGCGGCCGGCGATCCACCGACCGCCGCCGCAGCGACGGCGCCGATCAGGGCCCGCACCTCCGACTTGACCACCTTGCCGGAGGCGTTCCGGGGCAGGCGGTCGACCAGCACCACCCTGTGGGGCACCTTGTGCTCGGCCAGTCGGGCCCGCACCACGTCCTGCAGCTCCCGCTCGGTGGTCGTCGACCGCACGACGACGGCGGCGGCCACGTCCTCCCCCAGCACCGGGTGGGGCAGGCCGACCACGGCTGCCTCGACCACGGCCGGGTGCTCGAACAGGGCGTTCTCCACCTCGACGGACGAGACGTTGGAGCCGCCGGTGATGATGAGGTCCTTCTTGCGGTCGGTGAGGTGGAGGTAGCCCTCGACGTCGAGGTGGCCGATGTCACCGGTGTGGACCCATCCTTTGGCGAACGCCTCGGCGGTCGCCACCGGGTCGCCGTAGTACGACCGGGGAGGCGTGCCGCGCCGGCGGAGCAGGATCTCACCGGTCGCGCCCGTCCCCACCGGCTCACCCGTGTCGTCGGCAATGCGGATCTCGGTGGCGCCGACCGGGCGGCCGACGGCGGTGGGGCGACTCGGATCCCACTCCATCAGCGTGCGCGCCGCCCCCGCCTCGGTCAGGGCGTAGGCGTTCCAGACCGTCGCCGAGGGGAAGGCCGCGGCCAGTCGGGCGAACAGGGCCGGCGCGGCCGGCGCGGACGACAGGATGACCCGCCGCACCGACGAGACGTCGTGGTGGAGGTGGGCGCCCGAGACCACGACCAGCTGCGCCATGGCCGGCACCAGTTGGAGCCGGGCGACCCGGTGGCGGGCGACCAGCGCGCACAGCTCGTCGGGGTCGAAGGAGGGGAGGGCGATGGCCACCCGACCGGCGATGCGCAGGGGGACCCGGAGGGACTCCTGGCCGGCCTGGGTGCCGATTGGGAAGGCGTGGAGGAACGACACCGGTCCCGCAGCGGGCGCCGCAGCGGCGTCGGCAGGCAGGTCGTGAGCCATGAGGTTCCGGTGCGAGCAGGCGACTCCCTTGGGGAGGCCGGTCGTGCCCGAGGTGTAGAGGATCTCGGCCAGGTCGTCGGGAGCGAGGGGTGCCTGGAACGGGTCGGTCGAGCGCCCGGCCTGGAGCGCGCGCAGCTCCGCAGGGCTCACGACGGCCGCCACGCCGGCGTGGGACAGCACGGTGCCGAGCTCGGCGCCGGAGAATCGGGAGCCGATAGGCACGGCCGCAGCGCCGGCCTTGTGGACGGCGAGGTAGGCCACCGCGTAGTCGGCCCACCGGTCGTTCCCGAACAGCAGGCCGACCCGGTCGCCGGGTCGAACACCTTGTTCGACCAGGCCGCGCGCCACCGAGTTGGAACGGGCGTCCCACCCGCCGTAGGTCAGGGCCTCGGCGTCGCCCACCCGCAGGGCCACCGCGTCGGGCGCCTCGGCGACCCGGGCCCGCAGCAGGTCGGGCACGACCATCGCCTCGGCGCCGGTGATCCGTCCGGTCATCGGGGATCTTGGACCAGCTCGATAGTGACGCCGTCGGGGTCGCGCAGGTAGGCCAGGCGGGCGCCGGCCCGGGGCCCGGCGGCCACGTCGATGGGCCGTTCGCTCACCGGCCGGGCCCCGCACGCAACGGCGTGGGCGTGGGCGCGGTCCATCTCGTCGACGTGCAGGCACACGTGCACGTTGCCGGGATGGGCCGTGCCGGAGTCGTTCGGCGCCTCGTCACGGTCAAGGTAGTGGAGCAGCTCGAGGGCCACGCCGCCGGGGAGGTCGAGCCAGCACGACTCGATGTGGATGCCGGGGTACCCCACCATGATGCCCAGCTGCGGGCCCCGCAGCACGGCCCGGTCCCGGGAGGCCGTCCCGAGCAGGCGCTCCCAGAAGTCCACGGCCCGGTCCATGTCGGCGACGGTGACCCCGACGTGGTGCACGGCGGTGAACGGCGAGCCGTCGCCGCCGGTCGTGCCGGCGCCGGTCACCGGGCGACACTCCCTGTGGGCGTGTCGCCCGGTGCATGCTCGATGGACCGTCCTTCCGGGACGGTCACGGGCCCGCGGGCGCGGCCTCGACCTCGCCGAGGGCTTCGTCGAGCAGAGCGACCCCGGCCAGCGCCATGTCCTCGTCGATGACCAGTGGCGGGGTGATGCGCAGCACCGAACCGGCGCCGGCCACGAGCACGCCCCGCCGGGCCAGGGCGACGAGCAGGCGACGGGCGGTGGCCGGGGGCACAGGGGTCTTGGCCGCCCGGTCGCTGACCAGCTCCAGGGCCATGAGCATTCCCGCGCCCCGCACGTCGCCGACGGTCGGGTGCCGCCCTGCCAGGTCCCGGAGGGCAGCGAGCATGGCGGCGCCCACCCGGCGGCCGTTGGCGAGGATGACTCCGTCCTCCAGCATTCCGAGGGTGGCCACCCCCGCGGCGCAGGCCAGGTTGCCGCTGGCGAAGGTGGACGCCCCCGCCCCCGGGCGCCCGAACGGGAGCTTGTCGAGAACCTCACGACGGGATGCGATCAGGGAGATCGGGTAGCCGCAAGCGAGGCCCTTGCCGGCCAGCAGGACGTCGGGCGTGACACCGGTCGACTCGAAGGCCCACATCGGCCCGGTCCGCCCGACGCCGGTGAGGATCTCGTCGAAGATGAGCAGGGCGCCGGTGCGGTCGCACAGCCCGCGCAGGTGGGCCAGGAACTCGCGCGGGAAGGGTATGACCCCGCCCACCCCCTGCACGGGCTCGACGACCACCGCGGCCAGCCGCTGCTCGGTCGACTGCTCGTAGACCCGGTCGACCAGTCCCGCGCACGCCACCTGGCAGGTGTCCCTGGTCAGGCCGAGCGGGCACCGGTAGCAGTTGGCGTTGGCGCTGTGGTAGACGCCGGGGGCGAAGGGGCCGTAGCCGTGCTTGAGCGGGAAGCCGCCCATCAGCGACATGGCCCCGAGGGTCCGCCCGTGCCACGCCTGGTGGAACGAGATGACCTCGTAGCGCCCGGTGTAGGACTTGGCCAGGCGCAGGGCCGCCTCTACGGCCTCGGCGCCCGTGGAGTACATCTGGAACGTCTGCAGCTCGGGCGGGAGGGTGCGGGCCAGGGCCTCGAAGAACTCGGCGCGCGCCGGAGTGGCGAAGTCGAAGTAGTGCATGAGGCGCCCGGCCTCCTCGGCGAGGGCGCGGGCGACCGGCGGAGGGGCGTGGCCGAGGTTGGCCACCACCGCGCCCGAGGAGAAGTCGACGAAGAGGTTGTCGTCGACGTCGCGCACCACCGCGCCCCGCCCGTCCTTCAGCACCAGGCGCAACCACTGGGCGCCGGGGGAGGAGTTGGACGCGTGGAAGGCGGCGTCGCGCTCCCACAGCTCCTGCGAGCGCGGCCCGGGGATGTCGGTGAGGATCCGCGGCGCGAGCCGAGGGTCGAACCCGCCGGCCAGTCCGTCGAGCGCAAGATCCGTCATGGGCCCGGCGACCGGGTCAGCGGGCGTCGCTCGGCGGCCAGCTGCTCGAGGAGCTCGACGCCCCGTTCGGGGCCCGGCATGTCCGCCAGCTCCCCCTGCACCCGCCGGGCGGCTTCCCGCAGGCCGGGGTCGTCGAGCAGGGCCCGCACGTCGCGCCGCACGGCGTCGGGGCTGACCTCGCCTGGCAGGAGCTGCCGCCCCACCCCGGCAGTCACGCACGCCTGGGCGTTGTGGAACTGGTTCGCCCCCTGGGGCAGGACCAGGAGAGGCAGGCCGTGGGCCAGGATCGGCAGGATCGCCGTGCCTCCCTGGTTGACGACCGCATCGCAGTAGGGGAGCAGCAGCGACTGGGGAATGAAGCGCTCGATGTGGACGTGGTCGGGCTGGGGGCCGAAATCGGCGGGGTCGTTGTCTGTCCCGATCGTGAGTACGGCGGTCACCGGCTCCGAGCGGAGGCCCTCCAGCACGGCGGCGAACACGTCCCGGGCCCGGGCATTGAACACCGTGCCCAGGCTCACGTAGACCACGGGCCGGTCCGGTGGCAGGCGTGGCACCCACTCCGGGAGGCTCTCACCCTCCGCGCCCGGCTCGATGGTGGCGTTCTGCACGGCATGGGCGACGGCGACCTCGGCGATCTCCGAGGACTGCAGGCTCGGTGGGGCCACGTCGATGTAGAGGTAGCGGAACATGCCGCCGAAGGGCCCGACGTCTGCGCCGTACTCCCGGCACAGGGGAGCGAGCGTTTCGCCGGCCAGGCGGGCCATGGCCAGGGGGCGGAGGATGCCGACGCTCTGGTCGGCCCACGGGATGCCGGCCCGCGCCGCGGCGAGCGGCCCGGCGAACTCGGTCTCGTCGTGGACAAGCAGGTCCGGCCTCCACCTGTCCACCAGGGGGACCAGGTCGGCGGCCCGGGCCGGTGCGGCCACGCCGCCCAGCATGCGCGGGACGAACTGCTCGAAGCGCTCCATGGCCTTCAGGCCGTCCTGCTCCGGATAGCGCCGGCGGGCCTCCTCCATCTGGCGGGCGAGGGGCAGGCCGGCCGGGAAGGCGGGGAACCCGGTCCCCTCGATGTGGGGACAGAAGTCCGCGGCGGTGGCGAAGGCGATCTCGTGGCCGGCCCGGGCCAGGCCCTGGGCCAGGGCCAGCATCGGGTTGAAGTGGCCGTGCCCGGGCAGGCACGTGCACAGCACCTTCATCGCTCCGGCGTTCCTGTCATGGGACCTCCGGTCCGACACTAGATGCCCGCAGACCCGCTCCCGGACGCTCGTGGACCCTCTATATGTCCGATGACTCTATGTAGCTGAACCGATCGGGACGGACCGAGCGACGTGTGACATGGACCTTGTATGACCGAACGATCTCTGCGAGCATGGGCCCCGGCTCGGCGGGGCGGAGACGCAATGTCTTCACCTCCGCGGGTGGACCAAGGTCAGAATGCGATGGGCGAATCATCCGGTTTCGCCATCCGAGGGGAGCGGCAAGCGTGAAACGGTTTCGATCAGGCCTCGTCATGGGTTCGTCGATGGCGATGCTCTTTCTGGGAATGACGGTGGTGGGCACTGCAGCCAGCGCCCAGGTGTCCACCGTCGGCTGTGGCTCGGTGATCACGTCGAACACGACGCTGACGGCCGATGTCGGCCCGTGCGACACCGGTAACGGTCTCATCGTCAGGGGCAGCAACTTCACGCTGAACCTGAACGGTCACCGGGTGTACTCCAACCAGCCGCTCCCCCGGAACGTCGGCGTCGACTCCAGCGGGATTTACATCCCGGCCGATGTGGTCGGCATCAAGCTCGTCAACGCCACCGGCGTGACGGTGACCAACGGCACGGTGGACCACTTCAACGCCGGGATCTCCATCGAGGGTGGCAGCACCAACACGGTGAGCAACGTCACCTCCCAGATGAACCAGGGCCCCTGCATCGGCGAGGACTTCAGCACCTTCGCCATCGGTGAGTACGGCGACGGCATCGTCGACTTCGGCTCGCCGAACAACCGCCTGCTGAACAACACCCTCCGCAACAACGGCCCCTTCAGCGGGATGGCCCTCGTGGCCAACACCACGGCCATCACCAAGGCTGTGCCGCCGTACCCGTCGGGGAACATCATCTCGGGCAACACCGTCGAGGACAACAACATCTGCTTCGCCGACATCGGCATCCGTGTCGAGGGTCCCGGCGCCAGCAACAACACGCTCTCGAACAACACCGTCCGCCGAAGCTTCAACGAGGGCATCACCATCAACCCGGTGAACGTCATCGACTTCACCCCGCTGTTCCAGAGCCCGCCGGCCTGCCAGAACCGGGGCTTCCCCAGCCCGACCCTGCCCCAGTGCCCGATCCAGAACCCGCTCAACCCCACCAACGACAACAACATCCTGAGCGGCAACACGGTTGATCAGAACGGCTACGGCGGTGCTGAGACAAACGCCGGTCCGAACGCCCCCAATAGGGCTTCGCTGCAGACGGCGACGGGTATCAACCTGCTGTCCTTCTGCGGCTACGGCGCCGACTCAAACGCCACGGGCAACATCGTCCAGGGCAACACCGTCACCCGGAACGCCGGCGACGGCATCGGCGTGGGTGGCTGCCCGCTCGGCCAGAACCCTGCCGCCGGCACCTTCCCCGGCTACACCAACACCAGGATCGCCGGGAACACGTCGGTCAACAACAACGGCCGTGGCTGTGGCACCTTGCCGGTTACCCCCGGCTGTGGCAGCCGCCCGGCGACGGCCAACTTCGACCTGCACGACAGGACGAACGAGATGGTTTGCCCGTCGACATCCGCCTCCACCCAGGCGATCTGCGCCGGGCTGGGCTTCCCGGCGCCTCCGGCGGCGCCGACCGCCTTCATCGGCACCCGGGTCACTCAGCCGGGCGGCAAGGCATGTGACAACAACATCTGGTACGGCAACAGGTACGGGACCGCCTTCCCGCTCTGCGCCGCCCTGGGAGGACAGCACATCGCCTCCACCCCGGTGACGGCAGCGCAGGCCGCAACCCCGTCCAGTTCCCTGGCCAGTGAAGGTGGCAGCGACACGGCGGCCACGGCCGCCCCGGCCTACCCGCTGCGGAACATCAAGCCGTAGCGTCCCGGCCCGCTCGTGGGCCGGAGCCTGAAATGCAGCGACGGGGGCCCGAATCGGGTCCCCGTCCGGCGTTGCGGGCGACGCCGGCCGGACCGACCATCTACGGTGGAACTCGACGAGATCGGACGGGTGAGCGGCAAGGAATGAACGGCCGGGGAGCCAGCATCGTGACCGGCGGTGGCCGGGGCATCGGCCGGGCCGTCGCCCTGGCGCTGGCCGCCGCGGGCCACCCGGTCTGCGTCAACGACACCGGTGTCGCCCTCGACGGCGCCCGTCCCGACCCGGCCCCGGCCGACGCGGTGGTCGCCGAGATCACCGCCGCCGGTGGCCGCGCCCTCGCCGTGCCCACCGATGCCCGCACCCCGGCCGGTGCGGAGGCCGTGGTGGCCGCGGTCGAGGCGTGGGCGGGCCAGGCGCCCTCGGTGCTGGTCCACGCGGCCGGCACCCTCCGCGACGGGATGCTCCACACCGCGTCCGACGACGACTGGTCGGAGGTCATCGGGTCGCACCTGTCGGTCGCGGTCGAGCTGACCCGGGCCATGGCGGGCGGGGTGCGGCGGGAGCGGCACGGGCGGATCGTCTACCTCGGCGGGACCGCAGGGCTGGTCGGCAGCGTGGGCCAGGCCGGTTACGCAGTGGCCAAGGCCGGCCTCTTCGGCCTGACCCGGGCCGTCGCCCTGGAGATGGCCGGCCGGGACGTCTGCGTGAACTACGTCGCCCCGTTCGCCTTCACCCGCATGACCGAATCGATCCCTCCGGCCACCGACCAACTCCGTGCGTACCGGCGGGCCGCCCCCGCCGCCCGCCCCGAGGACGTGGCGCCTCTCGTGGCCTGGCTGTGCTCGCCGGCGGCGACGGGCGTGTCCGGGCAGATCTTCGGCGCCAGGGGAGCGGAGGTGGCGCTGTGGTCCCAGCCCCGCCCGGTCGTCCGCATGGTCGACGAGCGCGGCTGGACGGCCGAGGCGCTGACCGTCGCCCGCGACCGGATCGAGCCCGACCTCGTCCCCCTCGAGTCGGAGTTCGACCTGTTCGGGGGCCCGCCGGTGGCGGTGGCGGGATGGGCGGGATGACGGCGCCGGCGGTCGACGCCGCGTTCTCCGGCGATGTCGCCGACGCCGCCGCCGCCCACGCCGTGGGCCCCGACTACGTCGTGGCCCTCGGCAAGGTGATCGCCAGCCACGTCCGCAACGAGCTGGCCGGGGCCACCGCCTTCGACGAGCCGGCCATCGCCCTGGCGCCGGGTCCCAAGGAGAAGTGGCTGGCCTGCCGCATCGCCATGGAGGAGTACGGGCACCACCTCAAGTTCCAGCGCCTGGCCTCGGAGCTGGGCCTCGACGGGGCGGGGACGGGCCGGGCACTGTCGGTCTTCGACTACCGGCTCACCTCGTGGACCGAGTTCGTGGTACTGAAGGCCCTGGTGGACCTGGCCGAGGTCGTGCTCATGGAGGAGCTGCTCACCACCTCCTACCTTCCCCTGCGCAACCTGGTCGCCAAGCTCCTTCCCGAGGAGCACTTCCATGTGTCCTTCGGCCGGGCCCACGTCAAGGAGCTGGTCGCCGGGGGCACGGCCGCGCCCGCCGTCCAGCAGGCGGTCGACGACCTGGTGCGCTTCACCGTCCCCTTCTTCGGGCGCAGCGTCTCGCCCAACAACGAGTCGTTCCGCCGGTGGGGCGTCAAGCGTCAGACCAACGACGAGGCCCGGGCCGAGTGGGCGGCTCGCTGCCGCCGGTTCGTGGAGGGGGAGCTGGGGCTGGCGTTCCCGGAGGTCGACATTCGCTGGGACGGGTGACCTCCGGCGGCTGGCACGCGGTCGAGGCCGGCGGGTCGGACTTGGCGACCGGTCGGTCCCCCCGCGGTCCGGGGGCGGCGAGCCCGGCCGCCGCGCTCGCCGCCGCGCCGGTGGCGTCGTGGCCCCTCTCGGTCGTGGACGGTGACTGCGGCGGTATGGACCTGGAGGCGGCCCTCGGGCCGGGCGGCACCCGGGTGGCGGCATTGCTGGACGCGCTGTGCGCCGG
>JALYYN010000520.1 GCA_030946525.1 Actinomycetota bacterium
CAGTGCCGACGCCCGCGCTGCGCTCGCCGACCGCCTGGCGGCCCTGAGCGCGACCCAGGCGGCAGGCAACACCGAGGGCGCCTCGGCCCTTGCCGCGGCCGCCGCCGCCCTTCGGTCGGGCGACAACGCCGGTGCCGCGTCGACCCTGGTGTCGGCGGCCGCCGCCCAGTCGTCGGCGGCCTCCGATGTCGCCGACCAGGAGGCGGCCATGGCCGGGCTGAGCGCAGTGGCGGCGGCCCAGGACGGCCTGGCTGCCGCCCAGTCGGGCCAGGGCCAAGGGCAGGGACAAGGCCAAGGACAAGGACAAGGACAGGGACAGGGACAGGGACAGGGACAAGGCCAGGGACAGGGACAGGGCCAAGGGCAGGGATCGGGGACCGGTGCGCCGTCCGGCGGGGCTGGGGGCACCAACGCGGCGCAGGGGGCCGGCCAGGGCGGGCCGGGCACCCCGAACGGGACGGGCGACAACGCCTCGGTCGGGCTGCAGACCGCCACCGTCTTCGACCCGCCGCCCGTCGGTTCCGGCGGTCAGCAGCTCAACGCCAACGGTCAGCAGGGCGATGGCCCGAGCCAGCTCAGCGGCAAGGTCGACGGGCCCACCCAGCGCAACACCGCCCAGGTCCCACTGTCCGACGTGCTCCCGCGCTATGCCGCCGAGGCCACCCGGGCCCTCGACCAGCTGAACATCCCGCCCTCCCAACGCGCCCTCGTCCAGTCCTACTTCTCCTCCCTGACGGACGGATCCGGATGATGACGACCATGTCGCCCGAGGAGTACGTCGAGCGGGCCGAGGCGATCGAGGCCCAGATCGGCCGGGTGATCGTCGGCCAGCGCGACCTGGTGCGCCAGGTGGTGACGTGCCTGCTGTGCGAGGGCCACGTCCTGCTGGAAGGCGTCCCCGGCCTGGGGAAGACGCAGCTGCTGAAGACCCTGTCCGACGCCGTCGACCTGGCCTTCAGCCGCATCCAGTTCACCCCCGACCTCATGCCGGCCGACATCCTCGGCACCCAGGTCCTCGAGGAGGACGAGAGCGGCCACCGGCACTTCCGGTTCCGGCCCGGCCCGGTGTTCGCCAACCTGGTGCTGGCCGACGAGGTCAACCGGGCCACGCCGAAGACCCAGTCGGCCCTGCTCGAGGCCATGCAGGAGCGGTCGGTCACCGTGGCCGGCGAGACCCGTCCGCTGCCGCGGCCGTTCCTGGTCATGGCCACCCAGAACCCGATCGAGATGGAGGGCACCTACCCCCTCCCCGAGGCCCAGCTCGACCGATTCCTCCTCAAGGCGCTCGTCGCCTTCCCCCCGGCCGAGGACCTCGTCGCGGTGGTCGAGCGCACCACCGGCGACCGCCGGGTCGATGTCGAGGCGGTGGCCGACGACACCGTCCTCTCGGCCATGGTGGATCTCACCCGCCAGGTCCCGGCCGCGTCGACGGTCGTGCAGCACGCGGTGGACCTCATCGTGGCGACGCACCCGGACCGGCCCGAGGCACCTGCCGCCGTCCGGCAGTACGTGCGCTTCGGTGCGTCGCCGCGGGGCGCCCAGGCCCTGATCCTGGCGGCAAAGGCCGGCGCCCTCCTCGACGGCCGACCCAACGCGGCCAGCACCGACGTGCGCGCCGTCGCCCATGCCGCCCTGCGCCACCGCCTCGTGCTGGGCTACGAGGCGGTGGCCGACGGGATCTCGGCCGACGCCGTGGTCGACGACATCCTCCGGGCCGTGCCCGAGCCGGCGACAGGACTGCGCGGCGCGCCCTGAGATGGCTGAACGGCCCCTGCTCGACCCGGCTTTCCTGGCCCGGCTGGAGGCGCTGCAGCTCGGCACCCGCCGGCGCCTGGCCGGGCACTTCGCCGGCGAGCACCGGTCGGTCCGCCACGGGCAGTCCGTCGACTTCGCCGATTACCGCCAGTACCACCCGGGCGACGACTTCCGCCGGATCGACTACTTCCTCTACGCCCGTCTCGGCGTGCTGAACGTCAAGCTCTTCGAGGCCGAGGAGGACCTGCAGCTCCGCCTGCTCGTGGACACGTCGGCCTCCATGGGCACGGGCGACAAGCTGCCCTGCGCCCGGCGGGTCGCCGCCGCCCTGGGCTTCGTCGCCCTGACCCGGCGTGACCCTGTGACCGTCCACTCCTTTCCCCTCGACCGGCGGGCGCCCCGCTTCACCGGGCGGGCTGCGGCCCCGGCCCTGTTCGCCCACCTGGGACGGCTGGAGGCGGGTGGCGACACCCCCTTCGCCGCCGCGGTGTCCGCCCTGCTGGCCCGCCCCGGACCGGCCGGGCTGACGGTCGTCGTGTCCGACCTTCTCACGCCGGAGTGGGAGGCGGCGCTGGGGCGGCTCCCGTCCCGGGGCGGCGACGTGGTGGTCGTCCACGTGCTGGACCGCGAGGAGCTGCACCCGACGCTGGCCGGCGACGTCGAGCTGGTCGACCGGGAGAGCGGAGGGCGGGTGGCGGTCAGCCTGGCGCCGGAGACGGTGGAGCAGTACGAGCGGGTGGTCGAGGTGTGGCTGGACCGGGTGGCGGCCCGGTGCCGGCAGGTCGGCGCCGGCTACGTCCGCCTCCTCGCCTCCGACGACCTCGAGGCCGCGCTCCTCGGAGCCTGGCGCACGGCCGGCGTCCTTCGGTGAGGTTCGCCAACCCGGCCGGGCTCTGGCTGGGCCTGCTGGCCCTGCCGGTGCTGGCACTGCACGTGCTGCGGCCCCGGCGGCCGGCGGTGGAGGTCAGCTCCACGTTTCTGTGGCGGGAGGTGGCCCGGCCCGTCTCGGTCGCCGCGCCCTGGCAGAAGCTGCGGCTCAGCACCCTGCTGGTGCTGCAGCTCCTGGCCGTCGCCCTGCTGGCCGCCGCCGTGGCCCAGCCGGTGCGGACGACCAGGGCCAGGCTGGCGCAGCACACCGTGTTCATCGTCGACGCGTCGGGGTCGATGGCGGCGGTGGACGGCAGGCCCGACCGCATCGAGGCGGCCAAGGCACGGGCCCGCAGCCTGCGGGGCCAGCTGCCGGGCGACGGGCTGGCGAGCATCGTGGTGGCCGACGCCCAACCCCGGGTCGTCCTTTCGGCCAGCCCCGACCGGGGCGCGTTCGACGATGCCCTGAGCGGCATCCGGGCCACCGCCGGCCCCGCCGACTTCGCCACCGCCTTCACCCTGGCCGAGAGCGTCGAGACCCCCGGCGCGCCGGTCGGCTTCGTCCTCCTGTCCGACGGCGGCCTGACCGACGCCCAGCAGGGACTGCTGCCGCCGGGCGCCGACTACCAGCGCATGGGTGCCCGCTCGACCAACCGGGCCATCACCCGCCTGACCGTCGAGCCCCGGGGGAGCGGGCTGCACGCCCTGGTCACGCTGCGCAACACCGGTGGCCCCGCCGCCACCCAGGAACTGCGGCTCGATGTCGACGGCCGGACCGTCCACCGGGAGCAGGTCGAGCTGCCGGCCGGAGCCACGGTGGAGCGGGAGGCGGATCTGCCCGGCGGCGACCGCGTCGAGGCGTTCCTCGAAGGCGAGGATCTGCTCGCCGCCGACAACCACGCCTTCGCCGTCGCCGGTCGCCGCCGCACGCTGAAGGTCCTCCTCGCCGGTCCCGAGGACCTGTACCTGGAGCGCCTCCTCGCCGCCCTCCCCGCCGTCGTGGTCGAGCGCAGCCCGGCGTCGCGCCCGGCCGCGGGCTTCGACCTGGCCGTCTACGACGGCGTGGCCGTCCCGGACGACCCCGGCGCCCCCTTCCTGGCCATCGCGCCGCCCGGCGGCGCACCCGGTGTGAAGGTCACCGGCGACGTCGCCCGCCCGGCCGTCACCCTGGTCCACGGTGACGACGCCCTGCTGGCCGGCCTCGACCTGTCCGACGTGGCGGTGGCGACGGCCCAGCGGTTGGAGGCCCCGGGCGACGAGGTCCTCGTCGGCGCCGAAGGGGCCCCGCTCCTTCTCCGGGGCACCCGCAACGGGCGCCCGTTCGCCTACCTCGGTTTCTCCCTGGCCCAGAGCAACCTGGTAGTGCAGGTCGCCTTCCCGCTGCTCGCCGACCGCCTGGTCACCGAGCTGGCCGGCGCCGCCCTGCCGCCGGGCGATGTCCGCGTGGGCCAGCCGCTCCCGGTCACCACCGCAGCGCCCTTGACCATCGACGCCCCGGGCGCAGTCCATCTCGCCCTCCCGGCCGGCGCGGCGCCGCCCGTGGCCGACCGGGTCGGCTTCTGGACCGTCCACCAGGAAGGCCACCCGGACCTCACCCTGGCGGTGAACGTCGACCCCGCCGAGTCGTCGCTGGCGCCGGCGGACAGCCTGCCCGTACCCGTGCGCCAGCCCCTTCCCGGGGAGCGCCGCCCCGCCGGCGAGCGGCCCCAGCTGCGGTGGGTGATCGCCGCCCTACTGGCCGTCCTGGCCGCCGAGGCCTGGCTGTCGGCCCGCCGGCGTGGCGTCTCCGCCCGGCAGTGGCGGGTGGCGGTGGGGGCCCGGGTCGCCGTCGGCGCCCTGCTGGCCGCCGCCCTCGCCGGCCTCGCCCTGCCCCGCACCGGCTCGGGCGTGGCGGTGATGTTCCTCGTCGACGGGTCGGACTCGATGGGCGCCGCGGGCCGGGCCGCGGCCACCGACTGGGTCCGCCAGGCCCTCGACACCCAACCGGGCGGGTCGCGGGCGGGCGTGGCCTACTTCGGCGGTGACGCCCGCCTCGAGCTCACCGTCCAGGAGCGGGCCCGGCTGCTCCAGCCCGCCACCAGGATCGACGCGTCGCGCACCGACCTGGCCGGCGCCCTCCGGCTGGCCGGTGCGGTCCTGCCCACCGACGCCCGCCGGCGCATCGTGGTGGTGTCCGACGGGCGGGTCACCCAGGGCGACGCCGCCACCGAGGCCCGCAGGCTGCGGGAGGAGGGCGTGCAGGTCGACGTCCACCCGGTGGACGTGGCAGGGGGGCCCGACGTGGCGGTGACCAGGGTCGACACGCCGGCTCTCGTGCGCCAGGGCGAGGCGTTCACCGTCCGGGCCACCATCGACGCTACGCAGGCCCAGGCCGTCCGTGTCACCTGGCAGCGCAACGGCGTGACGGTCGACGAGAAGGCGGTCGACGTGCCCGCCGGCCAGACCGTCGTCGAACTGGCCCAGACCGCCCCGGCCACCGGTGGGCTGGCCGGCTACCGGGTGGACGTCGCCAGCGCGGACGACGCCGTCGCCGAGAACGACACCGGCTTCGCCGCCGTGCAGATCGAGGGGCCGGCCCGCGTGCTGCTGGTCGAGGGCATGCCCGACGAGGGGGCGGCGCTGGCCTCCGCGCTGCGGGCCGGGGGCCTGCCCGTCGACGTGGTGGCGCCCTCGGGCCTGCCGGCGATCGACCGCCTGGCGACCTATTCGGCGACCGTCCTCGTCGACGTGGACGCCCGGACCCTGGCCCCGGAGCAGGTCCAGGCCCTGGGCACCGCCGCCCGCGACCTGGGCCGGGGCCTGGTGACCGTCGGCGGTGACCGTTCCTACGCTCTCGGCGGCTACCTCGGCAGCGACCTGGAGAAGCTCCTCCCGGTCACCAGCGACGTGAAGGATCCGCAGCGGCGGGCGTCGGTGGCCGAGGTCCTGGCCATCGACAGCAGCGGGTCCATGGGCGCCTGCCACTGTTCCGGCGCAATTGGATCGAGTGGAGGCGGCGGCAACGGCCTGGTCGGGGGGGGGAACCGGGCCGACGGCGGGGTGAACAAGACCGACATCTCGCGGGCGGCGGCGGCCCGCACCATCGCCGCCCTCAACGCCGATGACCAGGTGGGCGTGCTGGCGTTCAACACCGAGCAGCGCTGGGTCGTGCCCCTCCAGACCCTGCCGGCGCAGGACGTCGTCACCAAGGGCCTGCGAGGCCTGCAGCCGGCGGGCGGCACCAACCTGACCCTGCCGCTGGAGCAGGCCGGCGACGCCCTCAAGGCGGCCAAGGCCCGCCTCAAGCACATCATCCTCTTCACCGACGGCTTCACCAGCCAGGCCGGCCTCGACACCCTGGTCCGCCAGGCCGGCGACCTGTCGGCGTCGGGGATCACGGTGTCGGTCGTCGCCACCGGGGAGACCGGGGCGGCCGACACGCTGGCCAAGGTGGCCGACGCCGGCCATGGCCGGTTCTACAACGAGCGCGACCTGTCCGAGGTGCCCCAGATCATGATGCAGGAGGCGCTGGTCGCGTCCCGGCGCATCGTGAACGAGGAGTCCCGGTACCCCGTGGTGGTGTCCCAGGCCCAGCCGGTGCGGGACCTCGTGGCCACCCCGCCGCTGCTGGGCTGGCTGGCCACGACCACCAAGCCCACCGCTCAGACGTCGCTGAAGATCGGTGACGACGACGACCCGCTGCTCGCCTCCTGGCAGATCGGGCTGGGCCGGGCGACGTCGTGGACGAGCGACGCGTCGGCGCGATGGTCCCAGCAGTGGGCGGGCTGGGACGGGTACACCCGGTTCTGGACCGCGGTGGTCAAGGACACCTTCCCGGCCGCAGGGGCGGCGGGAGCGGGCGTGCGGGCCGAGCTGTCC
>JALYYN010000521.1 GCA_030946525.1 Actinomycetota bacterium
GCCCCTCACCGTGCCCAGCCAGGACATGGTCATCGGCATCTACTACCTCACCGAGCAGACCGACGGCACCGTCGGCGAGGGCCGCAGGTTCGCCCACCTCTGGGAGGTGGAGCGCGCCGTCGACGCCGGCGACCTCAAGATCCACGCCCGCATCGACATCCGCGACGGTGACGACGACGGCAAGCCGCTCTACCGGTCGACGACGGCCGGGCGCCTGTTCTTCGAGGGCGCCCTGCCCCCGGGCTTCTGCGCCGCCGGCGGCTACATCGACGATGTCGTCAAGAAGCGCGACATCACCGACATCGTCGAGCGCCTGGTGGCCGACTACCCGAAGGCGGTCGTGGCCGAGAGCCTCGACGCCATCAAGAACCTGGGCTTCCGCTACGCCACCCAGTCGGGCCTCACCATCTCCATGGCCGACGTCACCACCCCGCCCGACAAGGGCATCATCCTCGACAAGTACGAGAAGGAAGCCGACAAGATCGAGTCGCAGTTCCGCCGGGGCATCATCACCGACGACGAGCGGCGCCAGAAGGAAGTCGAGATGTGGACCAACGCCACCCGCGAGGTGCGGGTGGCCATGGAGAAGACCTTCGGCGCCATGGTCTTCAACCCGATCGAGATGATGGTGGGCTCCGGCGCCCGAGGCAACATCATGCAGGTCCAGCAGATCGCCGGCATGCGTGGCCTGGTGGCCAACCCCCGTGGTGACATCATCCCCCGCCCGATCAAGAGCAACTTCCGTGAGGGCCTGTCCGTCCTGGAGTACTTCATCTCCACCCACGGGGCCCGCAAGGGCCTGGCCGACACCGCGCTGCGCACCGCCGACTCCGGGTACCTCACCCGCCGGCTGGTCGACGTCGCCCAGGAGCTCATCATCCGCGAGCTCGACTGCGACACGCCGCGCGGCATCTGGCTCGAGAACATCGAGCCCGACACCGCCGGCAAGCGCAACAGCCTGGAGACGCGCCTGTACGGGCGGATCCTGGCCGAGCCGGTCACCCTCGCCGACGGGACGGTCCTGCCCCGTGGGATCGAGATGACCGATGTCGAGATGGCCATGGTGCGCGACGATCCCGGGGTCAACCGCCTCCGGGTCCGCTCCGTCCTCAACTGCGAGGCCACCCACGGCGTGTGCGCGGCGTGCTACGGCCGCTCGCTCGCCACCGGCAAGGACATCGAGCTCGGCGAGGCGGTCGGTGTCATCGCCGCCCAGTCCATCGGCGAGCCGGGCACCCAGCTCACCATGCGTACGTTCCACACCGGCGGCATCGCCCAGACCGACATCACCCACGGCCTGCCGCGGGTCGTCGAGCTGTTCGAGGCCCGCACGCCCAAGGGCAAGGCCGTCCTGGCCCGCACCTCGGGCGTGGTCCGCATGGTCGACGACGAGGTCAAGGGGCGCACGGTCACCATCGTGGGCGACGACGGGAGCGAGGAGAGCTACGCCATCTCCAACCGCGACCTGGCCCGCCTGCTGGTCACCGAGGGCCAGGAGGTCATCGCCGGCGACGCCCTGGTCGAGGGGCCCAAGGACCCCAAGGAGCTGCTCGAGATCAAGGGCATCCGCGAGACCCAGCAGTACCTCGTCGATCAGGTCCAGCAGGTGTACCGGCCCCAGGGCGTGTCCATCCACGACAAGCACATCGAGCTGATCGTCCGCCAGATGCTGAAGCGGGTGCTGGTCGCCGAGCCCGGCGACTCCGACTTCCTGCCCGGCGAGCGGGTCGACTCCCGGAACTACGCCGAGGTCAACCGCCAGCTGGTCCAGGAGGGAAAGACGCCCGCCGAGGGCCGGCCCGAGCTCATGGGCATCACCAAGGCCTCCCTCGCCACCGAGTCGTGGCTGTCGGCTGCGTCGTTCCAGGAGACCACCCGGGTGCTCACCGAGGCCGCCATCGAGGGCAAGCGCGACCAGCTGCTCGGCCTCAAGGAGAACATCATCATCGGCAAGCTCATCCCGGCCGGGACGGGCATGCTCCGCTACCGGGGCCTGGAGATCCAGGCGCCGGAGTACGAGCCGCTGCCGTACTACTCCTCCGACGTCCAGGACCCGGCCGCGTGGCTGGCCAACGTGGGCCGCGACCCCGACGCGGCCGACGGCACCGTCCTGACCGTCGCCCCCGACCGACCGAGCGAGGACGAGGAAAGTTTCTTCGGCACCGCCCCGGACATTGCTGGCTGAGAGGCCGGCCGGGTAATTGCTTCAACTGGCTGCAGTTGACTGCGTTGGCGCGCTCAACTGCAGCCAGATCGTCCGTATACGAGAACAAGGTAGGATGTCTCTTCGTGCCCACCATCGCCCAACTCGTCCGTAAGGGCCGCGAGTCGAAGTCCGAGAAGACCAAGACCCCGGCCCTCAAAGGCGCCCCGCAGCGCCGGGGGGTGTGCACCCGCGTCTACACCCACACCCCGAAGAAGCCGAACTCCGCCCTCCGCAAGGTGGCGCGCGTCCGGCTGACCACCGGCCAGGAGGTCACCGCCTACATCCCGGGCGTCGGCCACAACCTGCAGGAGCACTCCATCGTGCTCGTGCGTGGCGGCCGGGTGAAGGACCTCCCCGGGGTCCGGTACAAGATCATCCGCGGTGTGCTCGATGCCTCCGGCGTCCGCGACCGCAAGCAGGCCCGTAGCCGCTACGGCGCCAAGAAAGGCTGAGTAGATGCCCCGGAAAGGCCCGCCGCCGCGGCGCGAGCTCATGCCCGACCCGATCTACCGGTCGGTGCTCGTCACCCAGTTCGTGAACAAGGTGCTGGTGCGCGGCAAGCGCTCCACCGCCGAGCGCATCGTCTACGGCGCCCTCGACATCATCAAGGACAAGACGGGTGCCGAGCCCGTGGCCACGCTGAAGCGGGCCATGGACAACGTCAAGCCCCAGCTCGAGGTCAAGAGCCGCCGGGTCGGCGGCGCCACCTACCAGGTGCCGATCGAGGTCAAGCCCCGGCGGGCGTCCACCCTGGCCATCCGCTGGCTGGTGGGCTATTCCCGCCAGCGCCGCGAGAAGACCATGGCCGAGCGCCTGGCCAACGAGCTGCTCGACGCGTCAAACACCACCGGCTCGGCCGTGAAGCGCAAGGACGACGTCCACAAGATGGCGGAATCCAACAAGGCCTTCGCCCACTACAGGTGGTAGAGGGGGGAAGGGAACCTTCCCCCCTCTAGCTCCCCCCATCGGGGCCTCGCTCCACTCGGCGCCCGGTGGCAGCCGGAGGGGCGCCTCCGGCGCGTAGCGGCCGCCACACACATCAAAGGCAAAGAGGAAGCAATGGCTGAAGCACCCGTACTCCGAGAGTTCCCGCTGGCCCGGACCCGCAACATCGGGATCATGGCCCACATCGACGCGGGCAAGACCACCACCACCGAGCGCATCCTCTATTACACCGGCAAGACCTACAAGATCGGCGAGGTCCACGAGGGCGCCGCGGTCATG
>JALYYN010000224.1 GCA_030946525.1 Actinomycetota bacterium
GCGAGTGCGCCGACGAGGCTGACGGCCGCCGCCAGCACACCCACTTGGAAGTTGGAGATGTGGAACACCCGCTTGAGCACCGGAGCCAGCGCCCCCACCGCAGCCCGATCGGCATGTTCGAGGCCGAGCACCAAGAAGAACAAGACGAGGACCCGGCCGCGGTAGATCTGCTGGCGGGGATGACGGTCCTGGTCGTCAACGCTGCGATAGACGGCCCGGTAGAGCCGGCCGCCAAGGGGCCCGGTGCGGTCTGCGTCGGCATCGGTGGCCAGCGCGGCCGCGGGTCTTCGGCCCGGGGCCCTCACTGCGGTGTGGGGTCGGCGAGCACCAGCACGACGTCGTCGTCGATGCCGTTGGCACAGTGGCGCCGCAGGTCGGCCAGGATCCCGTCGAGCACAGCACTTTGCGACGGCGTCGTGGCGTGGACGGCGAAGCTGGCGGCCAGGTCGAACTGGCGGCCCTGGCGGTCGCGCCCTTCGAAGGCCCCGTCGCTGTAGTACAGCACCCTGGCCCGGAGTGGGAGCGGGTGCGTCTCGGCCACCGCACCGCCCCCGAGGCAGAGGGGCAGGGATCCCGTGACCGGCAACGCCTCGACGGTTCCGTCGATGGCGACCAGGGGAAACGGGTGACCACAACGGACGGCCTTGACCGACCCGGCATGGAACTCGACGAACACGGCAGTGGCGAAGTCTTCGCCCGAGCCGTCGGCCTGGCGCGACCCGGCCAGGTCCACCAGATCGGCCAGCGCGCCCAGGTCCGGCTCCGAGCCCGACCGGCTTCGGAACTCGCCCAGCAGCACCGACGCCAGTCGGACTGCTTCGAGTCCCTTGCCCCGAACGTCGCCCACGACCAGGCGCGTGCCCCACGGCGTGGACGTGGCGTCGTAGAAGTCCCCACCAATGCGGGCTTCGGCTGAAGCCGACACATACCGGGCCGCCAGGCGGACACCGTCGATCTCGGCCGGGAGGGGATGCAAGATCGTCTGTTGCGCGGCCTCGGCCACGCGCGTCACGGCGAGGAGCTTGGCCTCGTTACGGCTGCGTTGGATCGCCAGCCACACGGCAAGGGCGCCACCGACGGTCACCGCGCTCACCCGTACCAGTTGGGCAGACGTGCCCACCGTGGCGTCGGGCCATCCGAGCACCACGCTGAGCACGGTCGCGGCCGCCGCCGCCACCGCTGTGTCGCGGGCGGAGATGAGCGCACAGGCGACGAAGGGCCCGAACACCAGGGTGACGACGAGCGAGGCCTGTGTGCCGAACGCCAGGTCGATCACGGCGGCGGCCACGAGGGTGGCGGCGGCTGCCCAACGACCCCGAACGGTACTCCGGGCGGCGATGCCACCGGTGGTGTCCTGGGCGGGATCGACGGGTCGGTCCGGCGACCCGGCCGCGATGGCCGGGGTGCGGTGGGACGACGTCATCTCGCCTCGACCCGCTCGTCCATGTAGGCCAAGCCTACGGCAGTCCCGACGCACCCGGATCGGGACGTCGTGCCGGCGATCGGCCCAGGGGACGGCCCGACCGGGCAAGAAACGCCTGGCCGGGATGAGAACCTGACTGGTCGGCTTCTATACTCGGAAGATGCCCAAGCTGGCTGACGCGGTCAAGGAGCAGCGCCGCAAGACATTGATCGACGCCGCCTGGCGTTGCGTCGCCCGAGGCGGCTATCGCACCCTGAGCGTCGATGACGTCTGTGTCGAGGCCAGCCTGTCGAAAGGCGCGTTTTACACCTATTTCAACCAGAAGCAGGATCTCCTGCTGGCCCTGCTCGACGACGACGCCGCCGAGCTGAGCGAGCTCGTGGCCGATGCGGCCAGCCAGCTCGGAGGCGTCGAGCAGATCCGCCGTTTCGTGGCCGCCGTGGTCGATCGCGGTTCGGATGCCGTCGCCGTCCAGTTGCGGGCCGACCTGTGGGCGGAGATCTCCTCCGACGATGTGCTCCGTGCCCGCTTCTTGGAGGCCATGCAACAGCGGCGGGCCCGGCTGGCCCGCCTGATCGATGCCGCCGTCGCCTCGGGGGAGCTCGTCGA
>JALYYN010000225.1 GCA_030946525.1 Actinomycetota bacterium
GGTCTTGGCGACGAGGGCTTCGCGGTCGACGTCGCATTCGACGGCACCGAGGGCCTCTGGATGGCGCAGGAGGGCGCCTACGACGCCATCGTGCTGGACATCATGCTGCCGGGCGTCAATGGCTACAAGGTGTGCGCCCAGCTGCGCGAAGCCGGCAACTGGACGCCGATCCTCATGCTCACGGCCAAGGATGGCGAGTTCGACCACGCCGAAGCGCTGGACACCGGTGCCGACGACTTCCTGACCAAGCCGTTCTCCTACGTCGTCCTCGTGGCTCACCTCAGGGCACTACTTCGGCGCGGGACGGCTGAGCGCCCGAGCGTGCTGAGCGCCGGGGACCTCCGCCTCGACCCCGCTCAGCACCGGTGCTGGCGCGGCGAGGTGGAGATCAGCCTGACGCCTCGGCAGTTCTCCTTACTCGAGTTCCTGATGCGCCGGGCCGGTGAGGTTGTGTCGAAGACGGAGATCCTCGACCACGTGTGGGACTTCGCCTTCGAGGGCGACTCCAACATCGTGGAGGTCTACATCGGCTACCTGCGCAAGAAACTGGACGCGCCCTTTGACCGGCACGCCATCGAGACGCTTCGCCTCGTCGGCTACCGATTGGATCCCGACGGTGGCTAGGCGGGCCTGGCTGCGCCCCGGCACCATGCGGGCCCGCACCACGGTGGCCGCCTGCACAGTGGTTGGCGTCGCCCTGCTCGCCGGCGCGGCCGGGCTGCTCGCCCTCATGCATCACTCACTCGTCGCCAACATCGACGCCGGTGCTGCGGGGCGAGCGGCCGACATCGCCGCCCAGGCCGCCCAGGGCCCGCTCCCGGCGACCCTTGCCGTGCGGGGCGGAGAGGATGCCTTGATCCAGGTCGTCGACGCCAGCGGCCGGGTGGTGGCCGCCAGCGACAACCTCCAAGGCCAAGCGCCCATCACCACCCTCCGGCCGGGGCGCGGAGGCCCGACGGCGGCGCGCTCCACGACGCACCGATCGGGGAAGGGCCAGCAGTTCCGCGTGCCGGCGCTGTCGGCCCCGTCGAAGTCCGGTCCGCTCACGATCTATGTCGCGTCGGGCCTCGGAGCCACCCGGGAGAGCATCGCCGCCGTGCGGGGCATCCTCCTTGTCGGCCTGCCGCTTCTTCTCGGCGTTGTGGGGGTGACGACGTGGACCATCGTGGGCCGGGCCCTGCGCCCCGTCGAAGCCATCCGCGCCGAGGTGGCCGACCTCTCGGTGCGCGACCTGAGCCGGCGGGTCCCCGAGCCCGGGATGGACGACGAGATCGGGCGCCTGGCCGGCACCATGAACGACATGCTCGACCGCCTGCAGTCCTCGGCCGAGCGCCAGCGCCGCTTCATCGGCGACGCTTCCCACGAGCTGCAGAGCCCACTGGCCGCCGGACGCACTGAGCTGGAGGTGGCGCTGGCCCACCCCGAGAAGGCCGACTGGCCGGTCACCGCCGCCGGGCTGCTGGAGGAGAACGAGCGCATGACCCGGCTGGTCCAGGACCTGCTCTTCCTCGCCCGCGCCGAGGAGGGCACTGCCGCCCGCCCGATGTCGCCGGTCGACCTGGACGACGTGGTCGTCGCTGAAGTGGACCGGGCCCGCCTCAGCGCACGGGTGCCCATCGACATCTCGGGCGTCTCCGGGGCCGAGGTCCGAGGTCGCACCGACGATCTGGGACGGGTGCTGCGCAATCTCCTCGGCAACGCTGATCGACACGCCCGCACCAATGTCACGGTCACCCTGGGTCGGGTGGGCGACATGGTGGAACTGGTCGTGGCCGACGACGGCCCCGGGGTCCCCGAAAGCGAGCGCGACCGGGTTTTCGAACGGTTCCGGCGTCTGGACGAGACGCGTAGCCGCGAGACCGGAGGCACGGGCCTCGGGCTGGCCATCGCCCGGGAAGTCGTCATCGCCCATGGCGGGAGCATCGCCGTGGAGTCGGCAGAGCCCGGGGCGCGTTTCGTGGCGCGCTTCCCGGGCACGTAACGCTCGAACTCGCCCGTCACGCCCGGGTGAACAGGCCAGGCGGCCAGGTCCGCTGTGCCTCGGCCGGCGGAGCCGACGGTCCAGCCGGTTCGAGGCTGGACAAGGTCAGGAGAAGATCGACGCAGCGAGGACGGTCATGGCGAAAGGCAAGTTGACGGCGAGTTCCATGTCGCCCGTCAGCACCGCCCGTTCGACGTAGCTGCCACCGGCGAGCTCGAGAATCGTCAGCGTCATGGCGTCGGGATCGATCAACCAGTACGCGGGAACCTGGGCCTCGGCGTAGACGAAACGCTTCTCCGTGAGATCCAGCACTCTGGTCGGCGGGCGAGTGGATCTCCACGACCAGCAGCGGCGTACCGACGACGCTCTGGCCGCCGACGAGGTGCTCGTCAACCACCAGGACATCCGGACGCTTGACCAGGTCGGCGCCGACGACCAGCTCCGCCTCGGCCAGCACCCGCAACCCGACGGCTTGTGTTGGTGGAGGACGGCGGCGACGCCGACCATGACCGCCTGATGGCGTGTGTTGGGTGCCGGCGTCACGATGAGCGTCCCGTAGCTGAGCTCGTACCGGTTCCCATCGTCAGGAACATCCTCCAGGTCGGTGTACGTGAAGACCTGGCCCGGCCTGTCGATCGTTCTCAGCGCCATGCACTCATTCTACGAGCCGGTCACGCTCCCGGTGGCGGTCGGCTCGGGTGCGGGCCACCTCGGCAGTTCGCGCCACCGCCGCGCGCATGGCGTCCTCGGCCACCGCCGCCCGGTGATCGGCGGTGTCGGCCCTGCTGGACATGGAAAGGACCTGGGCCAGACTGCGCTTCAGCCCCACCACGGCCATCCGGGCCGCCTTGGTCCGGGCGGTGAGTGAGGGCCACTACGCCCCGGCCACCGCCAACAAGCACCTGGCCGCCCTCCGGGGAATGCTCAAGGCCGCCTGGCGCCTCGGTGTCATGGAGACCGAGGAGCACCTCCGGGCCGTCGACCTGCGGCCATCTCCCGCAGCCGACTACCCGCCCTTCCCCGCCGCCCATGACGACGTGCTGGCAGCCACGACGTGGATCATGGCCAACGCCGCCGCATTGGGAGGCGACCCGGCCCGGGTGGCCATCGCCGGCTTTGGTTGAGGACCAACGATTACGGGCATCTCTCCGGAACACGGCAGTTCGTTGCCCCAGACCCCGGAAGCGTCCCGTCGCGGACGAAACCGTCGGAGGTTGCATGGAGGCACTGGTAGCCCTCGGGCCGAGCACCCAGGGGGCACGACCACACCCTCAACGGCGTCGCCCTCGATGCGGCGATGTCGCGACCCAGCTGGTCCCCGACATCTGCATCGGCCGCCGACGCTGCTGCGAGGCCGCCCTGGCCCACGTCTGCCGCCGCCAGGGTGGGGCGATGCACGCCCTGGCCGCCCAGGTGTGCGGCATCGAGTTCGGCGAGGATGTGGTTCGAGACGTGATGCTGGCCCTGTAGCGTGATCCCGAGGGCTTCGAGGCTGGCCGGTACTCGCGGCGGGGGTTCCTCCTGGCCCAGGCCCATGCCGTCGAAGTGGTGCACAAGGACGCGTTGCGACGACGCTGCGCCTCGGCGACGGTGGTC
>JALYYN010000234.1 GCA_030946525.1 Actinomycetota bacterium
TTATCTCGTGACGAGTGGGACCGCATTGGAGGGCGATGATCGCTTCGAGTCCGTCCCGCCGATACGGCGTCGCAGTCAATCCCAGCCACCTGCGGGAGTCTGCCGTGCGTACGCAGGCCTCGAAGGAAACAGCCGGGACGTGGTGGCACTCATCGACGACCACCAGCCCGTAGCGGCTGAAGAGGTCCGCCGGGCAGTCCCGACGAGCGACGCTCTGGATCATGGCCACGTCGACCACTCCCGTCGGGGCGTCCTTCCCACCGCCCATCACCCCGACAAGGCCCCGTTCCATTCCGAGGTGGTCGACCAGGCGGCTCCGCCACTGCTCGACCAGCTCCCTCCTATCCACGAGGACGAGCGTGGGCACGTCGTGGTGCGCCATGACCGCACAGGCCATCACCGTCTTGCCCGATCCCGGAGGCGCCACGATCACCCCTCTGTCGTGGGCGACCGCCGCATCGACCGCCTTCGCCTGCTCGGGGCGGAGATCACCGGTGAATCGCAGCCCGACGCTGGGATGCTCCGGGCGGGCATCGGTGACCTCGAGCCGACTGCCAAGCTCGGCCACCAGGACATCCACTCGTTCGACGAGACCCCGAGGCAGGTGGATCCACTCCAGGTCCTCCTGGTAGCAGCGGATGAACCGGGGCGTGTCCCAGGTGGAGAAGCGCATGCGCTGCTTCTCGTAGAACACCGGGTTGTGGATCGAGGCCAGATGCTTCAGCGCGGCGATCACGGCCGGCGGCAGGCCGGATCGCTCAATGGACAGCGTCGCCGCCAGGTGGGCCCTGATTGTCGCTGGAGGAGGGGGTCCTCCGACCTTGGCCAGGTCGGAGAGGCTCAACGTCGGCCCTGCGTCGACCGGGCGACGGGACTCGGCCAGGGCCTTGGTCGACTCGGCGCTCAGGCGGGCCACCGAGGAGAGGAAGGCCCACTGGTCCGGCCATGGCCGCATCGTGGTCGGGTCCAGGAATGCCGTCGTTCCTCGCTGGAGGCACTCGCCGTGCAGGGGCAGGGCAATCAGGTTGCCGAACGAGCCTTTCGGCATGAAGTCCTGGGAGGGGAAGAACCGGTCGTAGCTGGACAGGTCCAGCTCGGCCCGGGCAGCCATGGCCTCGCGGAGCAGCGAGGTCCCGAGCGAGCGCGCCATGGTCGCGGGCACGGCTTCTTCGAAGAACACCCATACGTGTGCGCCTTCGCCAGATCGCGACCGTTCGATCGCCGCCGGCACCTCGGCGCCATGACAGGCGTCGAGGTAGGCGAGTGAGTCGAGCGCCCAGCTGCCCTGATCGAAGTCACAAGCGAGAAGCGTGCAGGTGTCGCCAGGCAGGAGCGGGTAGATGCCGATGGTCGCCTCTCCCCGGACGTGACGGGCAAGAACGTCATCGGTCAGCGGCAGGTATTCCTTCCTCCTGCGGGTGTTCGACCAGCCGCCGCGGACTGCGGGGGACCACCCCGACTTCGAACTCGACTCGTTCTCCCAGCGGATGGCGAAGACATCGGACCTCGCTCCGAACAAGGTCCGCAGCAAGGCCAGCTTCTCATCGGCGGAGGCTGTTCCGTCGATCGGAAGGCTCCCGGTTGGCGGGCTGAACAAGGTCGGTGCCCAGCCGTGGCGGTGCCCGTCGTTCCGGCGGGTCTCAAGGCCCAGTAGGCCACGTAGTCGAGCATTCTCCTCCGCCAGTCGGGACGCCTCGGCAAGCGCCTGGGCCAGACGGGCTGCCAGATCGCCATCCACAGCGCAATCCTTCCAGCCGCCGTCCCCGCTGGTCTGGTCATCGCTCCCCGCGACGGCTGCGGGCGATGAAAGGAGACGCCGCCTAACAAGAACGGCGGACCCGGGTCAGAGGGCAACTGAGTGGTGCCCCTGTTCCACCAACAGTCGGCCCTAATCGCGTCGGAGCCGGGGTGACCGCCGCGTCCCATCATCACTGCCGGTTATACGGGGGGCACCCACGTCCGGGACCCGGAGCTGGCGTTCGGGCTCTGGAACGCCCGCCGCTTGGTCGTGCCTGACCGCTCGGTACGGCACAGGTGCCGCGCCAGGTAAAGCTGGCCCTTCCCCGGTCAGGAGACCCCTTGTCCGACGAAAGGCTCGTGTCCCAATAGTCGCTGCCGTCGTAACGGGCCGAGATTCAGGACGGGCGAGCGTCTCTGGCGGTCCCGTTGGTGGCGGGGCCACGGGCCAGGCCGTGGCGGCCAGACTCGACCGCCACCTTGCGCACCCGGTCCTGGTTGGACTTGATGATGTGCTCGGGGGCGTCCTCGACGCCGACGATGCGAGTGAGCAGGTCCTCGTCGTCATCGATGTTCAGCCGCTCGGCGATGCAGCGCAGCACCTCGCTCTGGGCATCCAGCTTGGTCTGCATGGCCCGACCCTCGCGGTTCTGGGTGTTCTGGATGATGAAGACCATCAAGAAGGTGATGATGGTCGTGCCGGTGTTGATCAGCAGTTGGTAGGTGTTGTTGCTGAACCCTCCGGTGACGAAGAAGCCGCCGATGAGCCAGGCCACGATGACTGCAAGGGAGATGGTGATGGCCGGGAAGGACCCGAGCCAGCCGGTGATGTTGCCGACCGCCCTGGTGGTGGCGGTGCTGTGGTCGTCAGGTTGCGCTTTGACGTTCATGGCCGACCTCGTACCCACGCCCGGTGCCGAACGAACCCCTACTTCGGGTCTGGGATTGCGGATGCGGACACCGGGGGTACAAGCCCCCCAGCCCGTGCTGGGCCGCTCACTCACCGGCCATCAAAGGAGCCAGTGTGTCTCTCGTTCCCGTCCTCGGCATCGTCGGTTGGCTCCTGGCCCTCCCGCTGATCGTGGTCATTCTGATCGTCGTGCTGATCGTCAAGATTCTGTAGGCAGCCTCGGCATGGCTGCCTCGTCCTGGACGGACATGCCGCGCCCCCGCTCACCTCGCCTCCGCCATGGTTTGGACCATCCCCGCCTGTGGCGCCCGCTCCCCGTACCGTCAACGAGCACCGTCAGCGGCGCTCGACGTTGCGGTCACGACGAAAGGAAATGGCGTGCCAGGCAAGTTCGTGGTCAAGAAGGGCTCCACCGGCAAGTTCCGCTTCAACCTGCTGTCCACCAATGGCCAGGTGGTGGCCACCAGCGAGGCCTACAACTCCAAGGCCTCGGCCATGGGCGGCATCCGCTCGGTCAAGTCCCTGGCCTCCGATGCCGCCGTCGAGGACCAGACCACCAAGGAATGGGCCGCAGCCGAGCCCGCCCGCAAGGCTGCTGCCGCCGCCAAGTCCGCCGCCACCGCGGCCAAGAAGAAGGTGGCCAACAGGCAGGCCGCCAAATAGGAGCCGTCAACTCCCCGAACGAGGCTCGCACGGTGGAGCGCGGCTTGAATGGCCACCGGGCTGAGGTCGCTGCCCGAGAGGAGCACCGCACCAAGCTCCTCGCAGACGTGCAGGAAGTGACCCCGGGGCGCCAACGTGTCTCATATCCGCGGCCGACCGCCGGTCGGTCCACCGCCCCAGTCCGACCGGTCGTCAACGCCGTCGGGCATCTTCGCCTTCATGGAGGCGAATGCCCACGTCATCCGCGCGGCGCCCGAGGCGTCCAGGACGGCATGTGCGGCTGCCGACGATGGAGCGGCTTGGCATCCCCCGGCGCCGGGAGGAGGCCGCCGCCGGCCTGCCCGCTGTCCGCTCCCTGCGCCCGCCTGCAAACGACAGCGCAGGCCCTCGATGGGGTGGCGAGCCAAACGGGGTGTTCCCTAAGAACGGTGATCCTGGTTGCCAGCGTCGTCCCCTACCGCCGGCCGTCGGTCACGGTCGAGGACCGTCTGGCCCAGCTCCCTGCTGGCGAAACGCGGAGAGTGGAAGCGCCCATAACGCCGCCGCATCCCGAATGCGACACCCACGCGCAAAATGCCGGATGCTGCGCTACCTTCGCCGAGGCAGTCCATCCGGAAACGCGCGTTCGTCGCCGCCCGGCGCATTATCGGGCGAGATAGGTGATGCCGTTACCGGGCGGTCGCCGCCCGCACGCGTTTG
>JALYYN010000245.1 GCA_030946525.1 Actinomycetota bacterium
CCTCGTCCTCGCCGTCGAGATCGGCGCCGATCGAGCAGCACCCCTGGCCGAGGTGTTCGGCCGGCTCGGGAAGGATGCCCTGGCAACCCCGGCCCCAGATGCACGTCCAGTTCGACGCCAGGAACGATGTGTCGAAGCGCCAGACGGTGTCACCGTCGGCGATCTCCGTCACGAACGGCTCCTCGATCGACGGCTCACGGTCGGCTCGCCCCACCGGATCATCCTCCCACCGCCCCGACGGGACGCGACACTGTGGCGATGACGGACGTAGCGGCTCTGGCGCCGGCGGCTGCCCCAGATCGGGCGGGCCCGCCCGTACGCGACATCGTCCGTCGGAGGCGGTCCGTCTCCCTCCGGACCGTCGCGCTGTACCTGGTGACCCTATGGGCGGTCGTGACCGTGATCTTCCTCCTCCCCCGCCTGCTCCCCGGGGATCCACTGCAGCGACTCGACCAGCCGGACAGCTCGACCTTCGTCTACGACCCTGTCATCCGGGCCAAGGTGGCCGCGTACTACGGCCTCGACAAGCCCCTCGTCCACCAGTACGGCTCGTACCTCTCCCGCCTGGCCCACGGCGACCTGGGCTGGTCGATCTCGCAGAACCTGTCGGTCAGCAGCCTCATTCGGCTCCGGTTGCCGTGGACGCTGCTGCTCGTGGGGGGCGCATTGCTCCTCGCCGCCGGCATCGGCTTCCTGGCCGGCATCACCGCAGCGTGGAAGCGGGGCGGCGTCGTCGACCGGAGCCTGATCGTCACCCTGTCGGCCGCCCGCGCCATCCCGGAGTACGCCCTGGCCAGCATGCTGCTGGTGTCCTTCGCGGTCTTCCTGCCGCTGTTCC
Source organism: Actinomycetota bacterium (assembly GCA_030946525.1). Classification (GTDB taxonomy): domain Bacteria; phylum Actinomycetota; class Acidimicrobiia; order Acidimicrobiales; family AC-14; genus CADCTB01. The sequence goes on from JALYYN010000245.1 coordinate 839, forward strand.
CCCAGGCCGGGGCCAAGACCGCCTTTGCGCACTACCCGACCCCGTTCGACGCGTTGGGCGACGTGCTTCACCACCTCGTCCTGCCCCTGGTCGCCCTAACCCTCGGACTGGCCGCCAACCAGTTCCTGATCGTCCGCAACTCGGTGATCTCCACCCTGGGCGAGGACTACATGGTCCTGGCGCGAGCCAAGGGCCTACCCCGCCGGCTGCTCAAGTACCGCCATTCGGGCCGCAATGCGCTCTTGCCGTTCGTCACCTCGGTCGGCGCCCAGGTCGGGTGGGCGGTCGGACCGTCGCTGTTCGTGGAGGTGGTCTTCGCCTATCCGGGGATGGGGTCCCTGCTCAGCGGCGCGGTAGGGGCCCGCGACTATCCAGTGCTCCAGGGCGGCTTCCTCGCCCTCGCCGTCTTCGTGCTCACCGTCAACCTGATCCTCGACCTGACCTACATCCGCATCGACCCCCGGGTCGGACGATGAGCACCCGGCACGTGAGCCCGAAGGTCGGCACGTGAGCATCGCGTCGGTCGCCCTTCCGGTCGAGCCGCTCACCGCCCCCTCCCGCCGGCGGGGTCGGCTGGCCGGCGCGGCCGGCGGTCTCTTCGTCGTCGGCTTCGTGGCCCTGGCCCTGTTCGGCAGCCGGTGGGCGCCGTACCGGGCCACCGCGCTCGCCGGATCGTCGCTGGAAGCGCCCGGGGGCAGGCACCTGCTGGGCACCAACCTGCTGGGCCAGGACGTCCTCAGCCAGCTACTGGCCGGCGCCCGGGTGTCGGTTGAGGTGGCCGCCCTGGCCGGCGCCGGGAGCGTGCTGCTGGGAGGGCTGATCGGCGTCACCGCCGGCTGGTTCGGGGGCCTGATCGATGTGACCCTCATGAGGGTCACCGACATCTTCCTCGTCCTCCCCCGCGTCGCCCTCCTGCTCCTCGTGGGGGCCCTCACCGGCGGTTCGGTCACGACGTTGGGCCTCGTCATCGCGGTGACGTTCTGGCCGGTGACGGCACGAGTCCTCCGCGCCCAGGTGCTCACCCTGCGGACCCGTACCTACGTGCGCGCCGCCACCGGGTTCGGGGCCGGCGCATGGCACCAGCTCCGGCATCACGTCCTGCCCGACCTCGTCCTGCTGGGCGTGGCCGAGCTGATCGCCGCGGCGGCCCGGGCCGTCGTCCTCCAGGCCGGCCTGGCCTTCCTGGGCCTGGGCAGCGTCACCGAGCCGAGTTGGGGCGCCATGACCCGCGACGCAGTGGCCTACCACGGCCTCTTCGTGACGTCGGCATGGAAATGGTGGCTCCTCCCGCCCGTCGCAGCGGTCGTGGTCCTGGTTGCCGGCATCACCCTGCTGGGAACGGCGGCCGAGTCGCGGCTCAGCCCCCGCCTGAGCCGTCACCACCGCTGACACAGCGGAAATAGGTGTGCCGGACCCGCGATAGCGTGAACGGAACGTTTCGGCGTCCAATTCTCGGGGGGTTCCGATGATCTCGGTACGACGGATGGGTGTTGCACTTCTGTGCGTCGCCGCGCTCGGCATGGTGTCGTGCCGCACGACGACGACGACGAAGAACGCGGGCGGAGGGGCCACCACCGGGACGCCCGCCGAGGATCGGGTCACCATCCGGCTGGCGGCGAGCAGCCAGAGCGGCGGGTACCCGACGCCATTCGGCGCCGTGCGCGGCCCGGGCGCCCTGATGACCACCTTCATGTTCGACCAGCTCGCCTTCCCCGACGTCACCGGCAATCCCAAGCCGTGGCTGGCCAAGTCGTGGGACACCTCGGCCGACGGCAAGACGTGGACGTTCCACCTGCAGCCCAACGCCAAGTGGACCGACGGCCAGCCCGTGACCGCCGACGACGTGGCCTTCACCTTCGACTACGACCTCAAGGGCCCGGGCGCGTCCCTGGGCCTGCTCCCGACCGCCACCTACATCGACAGCGTGACCGCGCCCGACCCGGCGACGGTGGTCGTCCAGCTCAACTCCGTGCGTCCGACGTTCCTGATCGACGTCATCGGCAGCTTCTCGGGGCTCGGCATCATCCCCAAGCACATCTGGTCGACGGTGACCGACCCCGCCCACTTCCAGGGCGACCAGGCCGTGATCGGCTCCGGCCCCTACAAGCTGGCCAAGTTCGACCCGACCAACAACACCTTCGATCTGGTGGCCAACGACGACTTCTACCTGGGCAAGCCCAAGGTGAAGGAGGTGCAGATCATCCAGGTCGGCGATCCCCTGCTCGCACTGCAGCAGAACCAGCTGGACGCGGCCGCCACCGGCAACGGCCAGTCGGGGACGGGGGCGGTCCCCCAGTCGCAGATCGACGCCCTGACCAAGAACTACAAGGAGCTCACCGCCAAGGGCGAGTTCAACGTCGCCCTGTTCTTCAACCAGGCCCAGGGCTTCCCCTACGACCAGAAGGCCTTCCGCCAGGCCGTCGCCTACGGGCTTGACCGCAAGGACATGCTGCAGCGCCTGGTCAACGGCGCCGGCGTGCCCGGCAGCGCCGGTGGCCTCGGGCCCGCCAACCCGGTGCTGAACAAGAGCCTCCCCGACTACGCCCACGACACGGACAAAGCCAAGGCTATGCTCGACCAGGTCGGGCTGAAGGACGCCAACGGGGACGGTGTGCGCGACCAGCCCGACGGCTCGCCGTTCTCCATCCCGCTGCTCACGTCGTCCTCGGACAGCACGACGGCCCAGCTGGTCAGCGAGAACCTGCGCGACGTGGGCCTGAAGGTGGACATCACCGCCGTCGACCAGCCCACCTCCGACGCCCGGGACACCAAGGGCGACTACCAGATGGCGATCGTCCACTTCGGCGGCCTCTCGGGCGACCCGAACGCACTGGTGAACCGCTTCGCCTCCACGTCGAAGAGCTCCTCGTTCACGCGGGTCAAGGGGTACAAGAGCCCGACCTTCGACCAGCTCGCCGCCGACCAGGCCACGACGCTGGACCCGGCCAAGCGCCGGCAGCTCACCGACCAGATGCAGTCGATCCTCGCCGACGACCTGCCGCAGCTGTCGCTCTACGTCCCCGACCAGATCGCCTTCGTCAACGCCAAGGTGTTCAACGGGTGGGCCTACACGCCGGGCTGCCCTCCCTGCGGTGTCTCGCTCAACAAGCGCATGTTGGTCAGCGGCAACGCCGACCCGGTGCCGGGCTAGATGCAGCAGCCCGTGGACCCGACGTTCCTGGCCCCGCCGGGCCAGGTCGTCGACTGGCGGATGGTGGTGCTCTTCGATGCCGTCACGGGCGCCGGGGCGCTCGACGCCCTCCCAGGGACGGCCGACGACCTCGCCGGCCAGCTCGGCCTCGACGCCCACGGCCTGCGCGTCGCGCTCGACGCCCTGGCCGTCTGGGGGATCGTCGTCCGTGACGGAGACGGGCGCTACGCGACCGGGCCCGAGCTCCCCGGCGCCGAGGACGCCGCCCGCCTGCGCCACCACGCCCGGGCCATCCGGCGCTGGAGCACCTCGGTCGACACGCGGCTCCGCGGCACGGCCGACGAGGCCCGCCCCGGCATGCCCGAGCCGGAGCTGTTCATCGACGCCCTCGCCGCCGGGGCCCGCCAGTCGGCGCCGGGCGTGGTCGACGTCTGCCTGAGCCGGTTTCCCGCAGCCCGCTCGGTGATCGACCTGGGCGGCGGCCACGGCGAGTACTCGCTGGAGTTCGCCCGTCGTGGCCTGCAGGTGACGCTGCAGGACCTGCCGGTCATGGTCGACATCGTCCGCCGCCGGGGCCGGTTGACCGAGGCCGGCGTGGAGCTCGTGGCCGGGAGCTTCTTCGACAATGTACCGCCAGGGCCGTTCGACCTGGCCTTCTGCACCGGTATCACCCACACCTTCGACGGCGAACACAACCGGGACCTGTTCCGCCGCCTGCGCGACGTGGTGGCCCCCGCCGGCGGCGTGGCCGTGGTCACCTTCCTGCGCCACCGCCATCCCCTGGCCGACGTCTTCGCCGTGCAGATGCTGACCAACGCCAACGGCGGCGACAGCCACAGCGAGGAGGAGTACCGGGACTGGCTCACCACGGCCGGGTTCCGGGTGGACGGCGAGGTCGCCGACCTCCCCGACCGGCCCCAATCCGTCCTCTTCGCCACCTGATCGAACCCATGGACCACGTCGCCGGCCGGCTCGTGCTCGAGGTCGCCGACCTGGCCGTGACCTACGAGGGGCCGTCACCGGTCCGGGCCCTCGACGGCATCTCCCTCACCGTGTCCGCCGGCGAGTGCCTGGGCATCCTCGGCGAGTCCGGCTCGGGCAAGTCCACGTTGGCCCGGGCCGCCCTGGGCCTGCTCTCCGGTGCACGGCAGGAGGGAACCATCCGGATGGGCGACGTCGACCTGGGCTCGCTCGACGAGGCCGGCTGGCGCAGGGTCCGCTGGAAACGCATCGCCATGTCGTTCCAGTCGACCGCGTCACTGAACCCCGTTTTGCGGGTCGGTCTCCAGCTCGCCGAGCCGCTGCGCATCCACCTCGGCATGGACGAGGCGGCCGCCGACCGGCGGGTCGACGAGCTGCTCACGAACGTGGGACTCGGCCCGTGGGCCGCCCCCCGCCACCCCGGTGAGCTATCGGGAGGGCAACGGCGGCTCGTCCTGCTGGCCATGGCCATCGCCTGCCGGCCGGAGATCATCGTGCTCGACGAGCCGACCGCCGGGCTCGATCCGGCCACCCGCAACCACATCCTCGACCTCCTGGGCCGGCTTCGGGCGGAGACCGGGACGGCGCTGGTCGTGATGAGCCACGACGCCGACGCACTGGAGGCGGTCGCCGATCGGGTGGCCGTGCTCTACAGGGGCTGGGTGGCGGAGGTCGGACCGGCCTCCGGTGTGCTCGGCGACCCCCGGAACCCCTATTCCTGGGCGCTGTTGAACGCCCGGCCGACGCTGGCCTCGGTCAAGGATCTCAGGGGCATCCGGGGGACGCCACCGGATCCGACCGAGCGCGCCGTGGGGTGCCCCTTCTACGGCCGCTGCCACCAGGGCCGCGAGGAGGTCTGCTCCGTCCGGCCCCCTTTGGCGCCCCCCACCGGTGAGTGCGGGCCGCGCCTGGTGGCGTGCGCCCGGGGGGGAATGGTTTCCCTGCTCACCGCTCGCGGCCTGCGCAAGAGCTACCCCGGCGCGGGGACGCTCCTCCACCGGAGCCGGGCCACCGTCGTCGACGACGTCAGTTTCGACGTGCGGGAGGGCGAGGTCGTCGGCCTGGTGGGCTCGACGGGGGCGGGGAAGTCGACGGTGGGCATGCTGGCCGTGCGACTGCTCGACGCCGACGGCGGCACCGTCCATTTCGACGGCACCGACCTGCTGGCGGCAAGGGGCGCGGAGCTCAAGGCCATCCGGGCCCGGCTGCAGATGCTGTTCCAGGACCCGTTCGAGTCGCTGTCGTCCCGCCTCACCGTCAGGCAGGTGGTCCGGGAGCCGCTCGACGTGCAGCAGGTCGGCGACGACGCCCACCGCACGGCCCTGGTGCGCCGCGCCATCGCCGACTGCCGCCTGCCGGCCGGCGACGCCTTCCTTGCCCGCCACACCCACGAGCTCTCCGGCGGCCAGCTCCAGCGCGTGGCCCTGGCCCGGGCCCTGATTCTCGATCCCCAGCTCCTGGTCGCCGACGAGGCGGTGTCCATGCTCGATCCGAGCGAACAGGCCAAGATGATCCAGCTCCTCAAGCATCTCCAGGTGGAGCGCGGCATGGCGATGATCTTCATCTCCCACGACCTCGCCGTGGTCCTCCGGGTGGCCGATCGGGTCCTCGTGCTCGACCGGGGCCGTATCGTGGAGGAGGGATCGGGCGGCAGCCTCCTCATGACCCCTCGGCACCCGGTCACGGCCGCATTGCTGGCCGCATCGGGCCGTGACCGGCTGTTCCCGACCACCGACGATCCGCACACCGGCCGCCAGCTCGAACTGGCGGCCATCAGCAAGGAAGGAACACCATGATCGACGAGCAGACCCTCGACCGGGTCGTCGAGTTCCACGGCCACATGTGCCCCGGGCTGGCCATGGGGGTCCAGGCCGCCCAGCTCGCCCTCCGAGAGATCGGCGCCCACGCCAAGGACGAGGAGGTGGTGGCCGTCGTCGAGACCGACATGTGCGGCGTGGACGCCATCCAGTTCCTCACCGGGTGCACCTTCGGCAAAGGCAATCTCATCCACCGGGACTGGGGCAAGAATGTCTACAGCTTCTACCGTCGCTCCGACGGCCGCGCCGTGCGCATCGCCGGCCGGCCCGACGCGTGGGCGCGCGACCCCGAGCACCAGGAGCTGTTCGTCAAGGTGCGGGCCCGCACCGCCACCGATCAGGAGCGCGCCCGGTTCCAGGAGCTGCACCAGGCCCAGTCCCGTAAGGTCCTCGACCTCGACCCCGATGTCATGTTCCGGGTGGAGGAGATCATCGGCCCGCCGCCGAGCAAGGCCCGCATCCACGCCACGGTCATCTGCGAACGCTGCGGCGAGGACGTCATGGAGACCCGGGTCCGGCGGGTCGACGGCCGTCAGCTCTGCCCGCCCTGCTTCGAGATCGCCCTGGCCGGCGAGGAGCCGGTTTCGGTCAGGCCGTCGGGGAACCGATCGCCGGCATGATCTCCTTCTCGTAGAACCGGAGGAACCCCTCCTGGTCCGGGCCGATCTGGTGCACGAGCACCTGGTTGAACCCGGCGGTGGCGAAGGAGGCGATCAGATCGAGGTGGCGCCCTGGGTCCGGCCCCAGCGCCACGCTCTCGACGATGTCGTCGGGCCGGGCCAGCTCGAGAACCTTGGCGAAGTCCTTCGGATGGGCCAGGTCCGTCAACGCCGCTCCCTTGAGGGCGCCGTTGGGCCACCACCGGGTCGCGGTCCCGGGAACCCAGCGGCCTCGGCGGCGGCCGCGTTGCGAACCAGCGCCTTGGGGCCGTGCTCCTCGGACGACAGCCAGTAGCCCAGCTCGAGGAGCGGGCCCCCGGCCTCGGTCACCCCTCGCGCGCCGCGGCGTGGAT
>JALYYN010000253.1 GCA_030946525.1 Actinomycetota bacterium
GTCCACGCCGCCCGCGACGTCGAACGCGCCCAAGGCCGGTCCGGCGGCCGACAGCTCGGCGGGCCCGTGGACGGTGGCGCCGGGCCAGTGCTTCTGGTCGATCGCCGAAGCGGTCCTGACCACCCACCTCGGGCGGAGCCCCACCGACGCCGAGATCGCGCCCTACTGGGAGCGCCTGATCGACGCCAACCGCAGCGAACTGGCGCACCGGGACAACGCCGATCTCATCTTTCCGGGGCAGGTCTTCGCCGTCCCGGCGCCCTAGCCGGACATACGCTATGAGGATGACAATTGAGACCTTCACCGGCTACACCGTGGACGACCTGGACTGGCTCCGCGACGAGCTGGGCGTCGCCCACCTCGAGCTGGATCCGTGGGGCAGCCTGATTGTGGCCCCGGCCACCGACGAGCACGAGCTGGCCATGGCCCTCCTGATGGAGCAGGCGGTGCGACAGCTCGGGCTGCCGCCCGGTTCGGTGCGCGCCAACGGCTTCGCCTGGATAGTGCCGGGCGGCAGCGGATACCTCTGCGTGCCCGACCTCACCGTCTTGGCCCCCGGCTGGCAGCGGGTCGACGACCTCTCTGCCGACCCGCCGCCGCTGCTCGTCGCCGAGGTGGCATCGCCGTCGACCCGTCGGGCCGACCGCGGCCGCAAGCTCGCCGACTACCGGTTGGGGGGCGCCGGGATCTACGTGCTGGTCGATCTCCCCGTGGGCAGGGTCGCCGGTGCCACCCTCGAGGCCCACGACTTCGCCTCCGACCGGGTCACCACCGGGCAGGGCACCCTCGACCTCGTGGTCGCCGGCAAGCCGCTGCACTTCGACCTGGCCGGGTAGCACCTGCCTCACCCCGACGCCGGGAATGTCGCCCACAGTTCGGCCAGCGTGCCGGAGGGGACGTGGATCCATCCCTCCCGCCCGGCCCGGTCGTGCTCCAGGCCCGGTCCAGGACCAAGGGTGAGACCGGCCAGGGCGGCGAGCGCCACCAGCCCGCAGACCACGGCGTCCAGGGTGTGATCGGACAGGCGGCAGGCGGCGCCGCGGTCGACCAGGTAGAGCCAGGGGGCGGCAGCCAGGACCGAGTCGACTAGCCCGGACCTTTCAGCAGAGCCCTCCCATCGGGACCTGAGCGCGCTCGACGCGATCGCAGGGCCGGCGAGAACGGCATGCGACGTGGACTGCGCAATCGAATGAGATTGGGGCGCCGCTGAAGAGAGCGAGTCGCGTTGGCTGGGGCGGCGGTGCGCAGGAGCGGCGCGTATTGGGGGCGGGGCCGTTCCCGCCCGTCCCCGATTTCAGGTCTGAAATGCCAGGGAGTTCAAGCGGTCGAACGCCCGGGCCAGCTCTTTGGCCCACGGCCAGTTGGCCTGGATGCGCAGGTAGCTCTGCCGCCCGGTGCGAGTGAGGCGGGCGGCAGCGTGGAGAAGGCAATAGCGGAGCCGCTTGGGCTCGGCGACGGCCAACTCGCCCTCCAGGCACAGCGACTGGGTGAACGCCAGCAGGTCACAGGCCATGAGCACGACGGCCAGCCAGGCGGCGTTGTTGGCGAACGCGTGACATGGAAAGTTGGCCAGACCGGTCTGCTTGGCGTTGCGGATCCGGTCCTCGACCCGGGCGTGTCCCCGGTGGCGGGCCTCCAGGTAGGCGAGGTCGTCGTCGGTGGAATCGCAGATGAAGACCTGGAACCGACGGCCGTCGATGTCGGTGAAGGTCAGCTGCGCCCCGGGATGGGGCACCTCGCGACGCACGATGGCCCGGGTGCCCGCCGGCCAGCGGGAAAGGTCGAGGCCATTGGTGATCTCGGCCACCTCCGCCTCCTCCCGCACCTCCATGTCTTGGCGGATGGCGGGGCTCCACGCGCTCTCGTCCAACGCCAGCACCGCTTCGCGCACCGCTTCGTCCATGGGGAAGCCGACGGAGAACTCGATCCCCCGTTCCCGAAGGGCGTCGATGAAACCGTGGGTGGCCCCCGCCGAGTCGGCCCGAGCCAGCATCCACTCACCGTTCTCCGGGTCGGCCTTCCTCGTCTTCACCGGTAGCTGGGCCAGGGCGGCGTCGAGGACGGCGATGTGGTCGGCCGCGGTGTTGGACCCGGCGCTGCCGGGGCGCAGCACGCCAGCCACAGCGTCGTTGGTGGCATCGATGAAGCACAGCAGAGGATGAAAACCGAAGCCCTTCTTGTAGGTGGGGTCGGCGTTCTCCTTCTCGGAGTGCGAGGT
>JALYYN010000007.1 GCA_030946525.1 Actinomycetota bacterium
CGTCGCAGGCCGGCGTCCGTGACTCGGCCGGCGCCGCAGCCGCAGCCTCTGGGGCGTCGACCAGCGCCCCCGGCAGCACCACGGTCCCGGGCGCCTCCCCGACCACGACGACGGCCGCCGCCGCGACCACCACCGCGCGGCCCACGACGACCACCACGACGCGAGCCGCCGGACCGACCACCACCGCGGCCCCGGCGGGGCCCCGGGCCCTCACTCCGCCCGGGGCCGGGATCTACCGCTACGACACCTCGGGCGCCACCACGGTGGCCGGGACGACGGTTGTGTTCCCGGCGGTCACGACGCTCGCCGTCGACCCGCCCTCGGGCACCGTCCAGCACTCCACGCGCAACCTCCGCAACGCGGCGGGCGACGGCACCGCCACCGAGTTCACCCTCGACTACCGCCCGGCCGGTGTCTACCTGGTCGGGCTGCGCCTCACGACCGGCTTCAGCGGTATGACCGACGTCCGGGACCTGTCACCGGCGTCAGCGGTCCTCCTGCTGCCCACCGGCGCCCGCGCCGGGACCCACCTCGAGTCCAACCTGGCCGCCGGGGGCGGTGTCGCTCGGCTGGTGGTCGACGTCCTCGGCGGCGAGCGGGTGGCCGTCGGCGGCCAGGCGGTCGACACCCTCGTCATGCGGGCGGTGGTAACCCTTCCGCCGGGCGACATCACCGGCAGCCAGCAGCTGACCGTCGATGTCGACCCCGGCTCCCGGCTGTGGGTGCGCGAGCACGGCGTCGCCGACGCCTCCGCTGCAGGTGGCCTGGTCACCCTGCACAGCGACTACACGGCCACCCTGCAGCGCCTGACCCCGTAGAGCGGTGAGAAGCGACCGGGGTGGCGCCTCCACCGCAGGTCGGGCGCCGGTCGGCGCGGCTACCCGGCGCTGAGGATGGACACCAGTTGCACGTAGAGGTCGTCGGCCGCCTCGGGGCTGTCGGCGACGCAGGTGGCGCCCAGCTTGCCGTGACCCGGCACCGCGCCCAGCAGGTGCAGGGTCACCCCGGTACCGGTGGACGGGTCGAAGGCGAGGTCCGCTCTGTCGACGGCGGCGATCACGGTGGCCGGGTCGGATCCGGCCAAACCGGGCATCTTGAGGTTGTCGGTGGCCGTGTAGCACCGTGGCCGGCCGGCGGCGACCAGCTCGCCGGAGGTCACGTCGTAGGTGCCGCCGGTGGCCAGCCGGGCCATCCAGTAGGGGTGGCTGGTACCACCCATGCGCAGGTTGATCTCGCTGAGGTAGACGTCGCCATCGGGGGTGACCAGGAAGTCGATCCCGAACGAGCCGATCACACCCTCACCCGCCATCACCTCGCCGACCCGCAACGCCTCCTCGACGATGGCCGCGCGGTACCGCGCCTCGGCGGGGAACCGGCAGCCGACGTACACCTGACCCTCGGGACCGCCCAGGATCTGGTCGTGGGTGGACAGGACCTCCACCCGACCGCCCGGGCCGATCCGGAGCTGCACGCTCGGGGAGCACAGGCCGGGGATCCGCAGCAGCTGCTCGACGATCGCCCCCCCGTCCGCCACCTTGCCCGCGTAGCTCGACCACGACTCGTCCGCGGCGCAGAACGTGGTCCTTGACGCCGGCAGCGGGTCGGCCAGGCCGTCGAGCTCGAGAATGGCGTTGCCGATCCCGGAGAAGCCGTTGTTGAGCTTGACGACGACCGCCTCCGCCTCGGGGCGGCGTATCCGGATGGCCGAGATGGCGGCGGTCACCGCCTCCAGCGAGTACAGGTTCTCCGCGCCCTCGATGCGCCGGACACCCGCCCGTACCGCCACCTTCCGGGATCCCGACTTCGACCCGAGCCGGACGAGGTGGGCGGGCGGCCCGCACAACGTCAGGCCGAGGGCGACGGCCAGCTTCACCTCCGCCACGGTGACGTTGAACGGCAGCATGGTGCCGCCGGCCTCCTCGCCGGCGATCGCGCGGACCTCTGCGATCACGTCCGGCCGGGCCAGCATCTTCTCCGACAGGCTGCCGATGGACGGATCACCGAGGTCGACCATCGTCAGCCGCGCTCGGGCCGCCCCGGGGTCGTCCAGGAAGCGCAGGTAGTAGTCGACGATGGCCGGGTCGACCGGTGACGAGGTGACGTAGACCAGCCGCAGCTCCGGGTTCCGCAGCAGGAGCAGGAGGAAGAGCATGCGCTCCTCGTAGGACTGGACGGCCACGATCTTCGCCAGCTCGGCCACCGCAAAGGAGATGGACGGCACCACCACGAGGGTGCCGCGATAGCCGAGGTCGATCAGGACCCGACCGTGCTGTCCGGGGCGGTCACGGACCGACCGTGCTTTCTGGGCCGGTCACGGACCGACCGCGTCGCCCAGGGCCTCGTCGATCATGGCCAGCACCCCGTCGTCGAGGGCGACGCCCGACGCGGCCACGTTGTCGTCGATCTGGTCCGGACGGCTGGCGCCGGTGATGGCCGAGGCGACGTTCTCCTCCTGCAGGACCCACGCCAGGGCGAGCTGGGCCATGGTGAGGCCGAGGTCGTCGGCCAGGGGGCGGAGGCGCTGGACGGCCTCGAGCACCGCGTCCTCCCGGAAGCGGCCCATCATCGAGCCCATGCTGCGGCTGGCCGCCCGGGAGTCGGCCGGCGGGGGGGAACCCGGCTTGTACTTTCCGGTCAGGGTGCCCTGGGCCAGCGGCGACCACACGATCTGGCTGATCCCCTCCCGCTCGCAGAGCGGGATGACGTCGGCCTCGGGCTTGCGCCACAGCATGGAGTACTCGGGCTGGCTGGACACGAAGCGCTCGACGCCGGGAATGGCCAGGGCGGCGGCGATCTGGTCGGCCGACCACTCCGAGAAGCCGATGTAGCGGGCCTTCCCCGACCGCACCACCTCGGTGAGGGCATCCATCGTCTCCGCCAGCGGGGTGTTGCCGTCATGGCGATGGCACTGGTACAGGTCGACGTAGTCGGTGCGCAGCCGCCGCAGCGAAGCCTCGGACTGCTTGCGGATCTGGTCCGCCGACAACCCGCGGTCCTTGTCGGACATGGGGAAGAACGCCTTGGTGGCCAACACGTAGGACGACCGGTCGGCTCCGGCCAGCACCTCGCCCAGGAAGGACTCGGCTGCGCCCCGGCCGTAGACGTTGGCGGTGTCGAAGAAGTTGATGCCGACCTCGAAGGCCCGCCGCACGCAGGCCGTGGCCCGCTCCGCCTCCACGCCACCGCCGTAGGTCAGCCACGACCCGAGGCCGATCTCGGAGACCATCAGTTCGCTGCGGCCCAGTCGCCGGTACTCCATCTCCGATGCCTAGCACGGGGGAGGCAGGGCTCCGGCGCGCGAGGGAGACTGTCCGCCCATGCGCCGCGCCGCCCCCTTGCTCGTCCTCGCTCTGCTGCTGGTCGCCTGTGGCGGCGGTGGAGGCTCCAAGCAGGCGCAGCGCGGTGTGACGACGTCGGTCCCCGGTTCGGTGACGATGTCGGTGCCATCGTCGGGCAGCCCGTCGACGACCGCGCTCACCGCCCCGGGCCGGGGCTCGGTGGCCACGCTGCTGGCCGCCGGGGACATCGCTTCCTGCACCTCCGACGGTGACGAGGCCACCGCCGCCCTCCTCGACGCCCGCCCCAATGCCGCCGTCGCCACCCTCGGCGACAACGCCTACGAGTCGGGGACGGCCTCGGAGTTCGCCCGTTGCTACGACCCGACCTGGGGTCGCCAGAAGTCCCGTACCCACCCCGCACTCGGCAATCACGAGTATGGCGTGGCCAAGGCCGCCGGGTACTTCGGCGAGTTCGGCGCCACGGCCGGCGAGGCGCCGCTCGGCTGGTACAGCTATGACCTGGGCGACTGGCACATCGTCGTGCTGAACTCCAACTGCGACGTCGTCGGCTGCGCCACGGGCGGGACCCAGGAGCGCTGGCTCCGCGACGACCTGGCCACCCACCCGGCCATGTGCACCCTCGCCTACTGGCACCACCCCCGCTTCTCCTCGGGGACGACCCACGGCTCGAGCACCGCGGTGCTCCCGCTGTACACCGCTCTCTACGACATGGGCGCCGACGTGATCCTGACCGGCCACGAGCACAACTACGAGCGCTTCGCCCCCCTCGACCCGACCGGCAAGCCCGACGACGCCAAGGGCATCCGGGAGTTCGTCGTCGGTACCGGCGGGGACAGCCATTACCCCTTCGGTCCGCCGCTCCCGGGCAGCGAGGTCCGCAACGACGACACCTTCGGCCTGATCGCGCTCACGCTCCGCGCCACCGGTTACCAGTGGCAGTTCGTCCCCGAAGCGGGCAAGTCGTTCACCGACTCCGGGTCGGCCAGCTGCCACTGACGACGGCACAGATCGGCCGGGAGCGCCCCGGCCCGGTCCTGGCAGGCCACGCGGTGACACCGGCTAACGAACCCTCAAGTTCCGGACGTCGGAGGCCGATATCCGTGGCGGGTACGAGTCGGCACGCGCCGCGGGGGGCAGGGTTTGATGGGCACACGGGCACGATGGGCCGCTGCGGTGGGGGTACTGATCCTCCTGGGACTGGCGGTGTTCCCGGCGTCGGGCACCACCCCGGAGGGCCCCGGGCCCACCCTGAACGTGACGCCCAGCGACGACGTAGCGAACGGCCAGTCGGTGGCGGTCGCCGGCGCCGCCTTCTTCTTCGAAACGACCGTACCGGTCGTCGGCGGCACCCTGCAGGAGTGCAGCATCTCCAGTGACGGCTGCGGGCCGGTGGTCGACTTCACCTTCGATGGCACCGGCTCCGCCTTCAAGGCGAGCTTCACGCTGGCCAACCCGCTCATCGTGCGGGAAACCCAGTTCCCGTGCGCGGTGGGGGACTGCTATCTCCAGGCCAATGCCGGAGGCCTGAGCGCCCAGCACCACCTCACGTTCGGCACCACCACCAGCACCTCGTCCACGCTGCCCCGGGGGACTACGACGACGCGGGCGCCCATCGGCACCACCCTGGTCCCGACGACGGTGATGGTGACGGTCACGACCAGGGTTCCGCCGACGACCACGACCGCCCCGACGACCACGACTTCGACCGTCGCCACCACGACCACCACCCGCCGCCCGACCACCACGTCGACGGCGCGGACCACCATCCCGACCAGCTCGACCATCGCCGCGCCCGCCTCGACAGTCCCCCCGGCCACCACCCTTCCTCCGCCGATGCCTCCGCCGCCGGCCGGCCCGGCACCGTCGCTGGTGGCGGTCACGCCGCAGCGCCATCCCGCCGGGCCTCCGGGCAGCGGCCTGGACGTGAGCGGCAGCGGCTACGCGTGCGACACGGTGTACTTCTTCTTCGACGGCACCCGGGTGGGCTCCGACTCGCCCGACGCAGCGGGCAACGCCAGCCGCAGCGGGCTGTCGGTTCCCGGCGACGCCCGGTCCGGGCGCCACCGGGTGACCAGCTCCTGCGAGGCGTCCGGCGCCACCGTGATGCAGGCGTCGTTCTTCCAGGTGCTGCCCGTGTCCGTCCACCGCCCGGCGTTCGTGACCGCCCTGCCCCTTCCCGCCGACGTGTCCCTCGCCCCCTCCCAGCTGCTGGTCAGCGCAGTGATCGCCACCGGGGCCATCCTGCTGATCGCCTTCCCCTACGAGCTGTTCAACTCGACGATGGAGAACAACTACGACGAGATCAGGGGCTGGTTCGGCCTCCCGCCCCGGGACCCGGCGGCGGTCAAGGTCCGTCAGAACCGGATCGCGTTCGTCGGCCTGACCGTGGTGACCGCGGTCGCCTGCGGATTTCTCAGTCCCGACTTCGGCCTCAACCTCACCAGCGTCGCCCTCGTCGGGGGGATGACCGTCGGGCTGTTCGTGATGGCGGTGGTCTTCAGCCTTCCCGCCGACTTCGGCATCCACCGGCGGACCGGCGAGTGGGGCAAGCTCAACTTCCTCCCCGGGAGCCTCATCGTGTCGGTCGTGCTCGTCGGACTGTCGCGGCTGCTCAACTTCCAGCCCGGCTACTTCTACGGCGCGCTCGCCGGTCTCGCCTTCTTCAGCGCCCTCTCCAAGGAGGAGCAGGGCAAGATGACGGCGGCCAACTGGCTGTTCAGCCTGGTCGTGAGCGTGGCCGCCTTCTTCCTGCGGGCGCCGGTGTCGGCCGCCGCCCAGGGGGCGCACCCCAGCCTGTGGATCGTGGCGCTGGAAGCGTGCCTGGCCCTCATCTTCCTGTGGGGCGTCGAGGGACTGGCCGTCGCCATGTTGCCGATGCGGTTCCTCGACGGCCGCAAGGTGATGGGCTGGAGCAAGGTGGCGTGGGCGGGACTGTTCTTCCTCGGCCTGTTCGCCACCATCCATGTGCTGCTGGCCCCGGGAAGTGGCTACGTCGGCCGGACCGGGGGGCACGTGACCGTTGCGGTCATGACGCTCTACGCCGTGTTCGGTGCCGTCTCGATCGGCTGCTGGGCCTACTTCCGTTTCCGGCCGCAGCGCTGGGTACGTACCGTTGCGGCCCGCGTGTAGCCCGGAGGTTGGTCAGCCCATCGTCAGCCACAGGGTCACGAGGCTGCGCAGGCGCTGGATGCCCGTGCCCTTGGCCGCGCTGACCCAGACGACGTCGTCCGTCATCAGCCGGCACCCCGCCGCCAGTTCCTTAGCCCGCCGGCCCCGCTGCGACGACTTGACCTTGTCGTGCTTCGTCGCGACGACGGTGTGGGGAAGGCGGTTGTCCCGGAGCCATTCGAGGAGCTGGAGGTCGAGCTTGGTGGGCCCGATCTCCCCGTCGACCAGGACCAGCACCATGGCCAACTGCTGGCGCTCGAGCAGGTAGCGGTCGATCATCGAATGCCACGAGGCGCGTGCCGCCTTCGATGCTTCGGCGTACCCGTACCCCGGGCAGTCGACCAGCAGCCCGCCGTCGACGTCGAAGCAGTTGAGCAGGCGGGTGCGGCCCGGCGTCTTGGACACCCTCGCCAGGTTGTGCCGGGCTCCCAGCGCGTTGACCAGAGACGACTTGCCCACGTTCGACCGTCCGATCACGGCCACGTCGGCGCGGGAGTCGGGGATCTTCCCAGGGTCGTCGACGGACAGTAGGAACCGCATCGGCAGGGGAGGGCTCATCTGCGCCAATGGTCCCGCATCCCCCGGGGGAGGCCGAATTCGACGGAATCCCCGCCCGGTTGCCCCTATAGCCTCTCACCGGGAACGACCAGGTCGGCCCTCGTAGCTCAGGGGATAGAGCATCGGTTTCCTAAACCGTGTGTCGCAGGTTCGAATCCTGCCGGGGGCACCAAGCTACAGCCGCAAAGCATCCCTGAGCTGCCGATTCATGGTATGGAGCGTGATGCGAGGCTCGAACCAGGGATCAGCAGAACAACGCTGACGCACGGATTTACGGCGCCGCATCCGACGTTGCAAGGTGGGTACTACCCACTTGCCTACTTTCCCTGAGGGGTGGAGACTGGTCGGCGGAGACAGGAGGTTGCAATGTCCGCCATGCCAGAAGGACTGCCC
>JALYYN010000261.1 GCA_030946525.1 Actinomycetota bacterium
GGCCCCGGGCGCCCTCATCACCGGGGCCGACTCCAGGCCACCGCAGCCGACCTGCGGGCCGGCCGGGTTGCGCCCCCGCCCGAGCCGCCGCCCGAGCCGCCGCCGACGGCCGCCCCGAAGGCGCATCCCATCGACTGGACGGGACCCACCGTCGTGGTGCTGGTCACCGCCGCCGGGACCGGACTGATGGTGGCTCGGGCCGAGTGGCGGGCGGCGTGGGCGGCGGGAGCGGCTACCCGTCCCCGGTGGGGGGCCGGGGCGGGCAGGCCCCGCGCCGGCGCCGGGGGATGAGGCGGGCCAGGTCGCCCGCCACCCCGGCGACGGTGTGGGCGGCGATCCGGTGCAGCGCGTACCGGGCCCGGTGCTCGGGCTGCCTGGAGGCCAGCGGCGAGTAGCGGTCGACGTGGGCCGAGACCCGGTTCCCCTCGCCGACGGTGATGTGGAGGCTGTGGGCGGGCGAGACCTCCCGCAGCGAGACCTGCCCGGGGTGGAACAACGATCCGAGCCGGGTGTCCCGGCGGAACCGGCCGCTGGCCTCAAGCTCCTGGACCAGCGCGCCCGGATCCTCAGTGGTGAAGTGGTGGGTGGCGCCGCGGCGGACGGGGTCGCCGTCGGCGACGACCGGCGCCTGCAGGCCCAGCTCGGCCACCCGGTGCGGCACCGGCGGCGCCGGAGACGGTCGGGGCCGGCCCTGCGTCGCCGGCCTGACGTCGTGCACCGGCCAGCCCCGCTGGACCGCGATCCGACGCAGGTGGCGGTCGGGGTTGACCACCTCGGCGCTCCCCACCAGCTCGAGCAGGGGCAGGTCGTTGATGGAGTCGGAGTAGGCCACCGAGGCGGCCAGGTCGATGCCCGCCCGGGACGCGTGGGCCTCGACCGCCCCGGCCTTGGTGGCGCCCTGCAGGACCGGGCCCGCCAGCCGCCCGCTGTAGAGCTCCATGGCGTCCACCTCGGCGCTGGTGCCGAGGCCGCCGGTCATGCCCAGGCCGTCGGCGACGATCTCGGCCAGCTCAGCCGGCGCCGCAGTGGCCACGAAGGTGAGCACCCCGGCGGCCCGATGGGACTCGATGAGCCGGGCCAGGTCGGGATAGACGCGCGGCACGATCCGTTCGTCGGCGATCTCCCGGGCCAGGGCCCGCAGCTCGGGGCGGTGGCGGCCCTCGACGAAGGCCAGGGCCGCCTTCTGGGACGTCTGCACCTGGGGGGCGCTCCGGGAGCCGGGGCCGGAGACCATCCTGGTCAGGGCGAAGCCGAGCAGCTCGGCCCGGCCGTAGAAGTTGCGCTGCTGGAGGCCCTTGGCCAGCAGGAAGAGGCTCGATCCGGGGATCAGGGTGTCGAGGCCGAAGAAGGCGGCCCGCTGCGGGGCGCCGTCCGGTGGGCCGCCGCCCGGGGACGCAGGGGGTGGAGGCGCCTCTGGTTCGGGCGCGCCGAGGAGGTTGTTCATGGGGAAGACCTTTCGCAAAGGGTGGGGCCGTCGTCAGGGGTGACGAGGCCGGCGCTCGCCTGGTTGTCCGGCCCGGTGGGGCCGCTGAGCCACGACGATCAGCACTCGTGAGATGGGAGCCGCCCAAGTGGTGCAGGGGCTGTCGAAAGGGACCTTACCAGCCGTTCCCGGTCCTCGTGAACCATTTCACAAGGAGGTCGACCACCTTTCAGCCCCTGTTCATCTCCAGCAGGGAATAGGTCGGCGGGCGCCCCTCACCGCCGGCGTGGCAGCTCAGTGGCCGGGGGTCGGGGGCCGCATCGACCCCGACCCGCACGTCGAAGGTTCCGCCGCCGGCCCGGGCGAAGCCGACCTCGACCACGCGGTCGCCGCGGTGGTGGTGGGAGATCCACGCCAGGTCGTCGAGCCCGGTGAGACCCTCCTGGCGGCGGATGAAGTACTCGGCGGCCTGGGCCGCGAACGGCTCCCCCGCCCGGCCCCGGTAGTGGTCCAGCTCGATCCTGCCCCGCTCGTAGGCCTGCACGACACGTTCGGCGTCGGCGGGCCCGAGCCGACCGAAGTAGAGGCCGTCGGGGAGGCAGACGAGGTTGCCGGCGAACCGGTCCCCGCCGAAATGGGAGCACTCCCACACCGAGGCGGCCGCGCTCCCCTGCTGCAGGGCCCGGGCCACCGGCCGGCCGAGATTGGCGCAGCACGGGTCGTGGCGGCCGTTGGTGCAGACCAGGTACAGCGGGGCGTCCCGCCGCTCGCCGAACCCCACCGGCTCCCCTTGGCGGAGAGGGCCGAAGTCGACGTCGAGCAGCTCGTCGAGACTCGAGACCCGCCGCTCCTCGATCCAGCGGGTGCCGCGCCCGGAATGGGCGACGAAACACTGGCGGGACCCGTCGGCCGCCCCCCGGGGACGGCGCAGCAGCAACACCCGGAAGCCGTGGGCCCGGGCCGCCGCGGCCAGGCGTTCGGCGACACCGGCGGGCAGGCCGCTGTCGAGGAGGGCGTCCGGCCCCCACGCGCCGGGTTGCTCGATCAGCACCCAGTTCCGGACCATGGACGCGGTGGCCTGGAGCGGCTCCAGCCGGGCGAGGGACACCGACGAACAGACCGGGTCACCCATCGGGGACCATCTCCAGCAGGCCCTCGATGACGAGCCGGCGGGCCAGCACCCGGCGGCTGGCCTCGTCCATCAGGTCGGCCAGCGCCTCCAGCCGGAAGGGGCCGCCGCCGGCGATCCTGTCCATGGCCGGGCGGAGGTCGGCGGGCATCTGCAACCGGCGGGTGCCGAGCACCACGGTGAGCCGGTCGTCGACGTCCATCAGGTGGCAGACCGACCCCTCCCGGCGCCGGAGGAGCGACCGGTCGTCGATGCCCCCGACGGCGAGGAGCTGCTGGAGCTGGCCGGCGAGCAGCTGCGGGCGCCCGGACCAGAAGCGGCCGGCCATGTCGTCCGCAACCGCCCGGGCGTCGACCTCGTCGAGCCACTTCCGCAGCCGGGCGAGGGTGTCCTCCACCTCGGCGGCCAGCCCCTCGGTGCCCGAGGCGAAGCCGACGGGCAGGGCCCTGCGGAACTCCGCCTCGCCGGCGATCCCGCCCACCACGTCCCTGACGACGTCGTACCAGGTGGTGGTGACCACTCCGATGGTCAGGTGGGCCGAGAGGTCCCGCTGCGCCTCGGCGGAGTGGAGGAAGCCACGGGGTACGTACAGGAAGTCGCCGGCCTGGAGGTCGACGGACAGGCACGGCTCCCCGGCGTCGTCGGCGGTGCCCTTCCACGGCTGGGACGGGAGGGGATCGGCCAGCACCGGCTCGTGGATGCTCCACAGCTTGGCACCGGCGAGCTGCAGCACGAAGACGTCGTGGGTGTCGTAGTGGACGCCGAGGCCCCTCGATCCGGCCGGGGTCACGTAGGCGTTGGCCTGCACCGCATGCGAGAGCTCAAGCTCCAGATCGCGGCAGAACCGGGTCAGTGGCGGGCAGGACCGGTGCAGGCCTTGAAAGACGATGGTGGCCCCGTTGCGGAACTCCTGGAAGATGGCGGCAGGGTCGGCCACGCCGGACACGCTCTGGCCGCCGATGCGGGCCGTGCGGGTGTACCGCCCCGGCTCCAGGGGGCGCCCGTCCCGTACCAGCCGGAAGGCAGGCGTGCGGGCCGCGGTGGAGGTCACCAGCCGGTCCACCTCGGCGAGGGAGAACAGGTCGGCGAACCCGGTGGCGTCGGCCCCGGCGCGGTGCAGCGGAGCCCGGCCCCAGTACCTGTCGAGAAACTCGCGTACGTCGCCCGCGCAGCGGGCCAGGCCGGTCACCGGGCTGCGACCCGTTGGTACCGGCCGGCGGTGCCGCTAGGCGTCGGTGCCGTCGACGTCGGCCCCGTCGGAGTCGGTCCCGTCGGAGTCGCTGCTGTCGGAGTCGCTGCTGTCGGAGTCGCTGCCGTCGGAGTCGGTCCCGTCCGTGTCGGTCGCGGGAGCGTCGGCGGCGTCGGTGTCGGCCTCGGTGGCCGGCGCGTCGGTGGTGTCGGCGTCGGCGGCCACGCTGGTCGCCCCCGGGCCGGCAGTGGTGGTGATGTCCTCGTCGGTGAGCCCGGTGATGTGTGCCATGCCGGCACTCTATCCCCGGCGGTCGGCGGACCGTATGCCGCCGGCAGGAGCGGCGGGAGGCCTCCCGCTACGGGACGAGGAGGATGCCGCCCAGGACCAGGACCTCGCCGAGGATGGCGGTGTTCGTGGCCGTCGAGGTCGGCGTGGCGGCGCCGGTCAGGCTGGACCCGGTCGGGCCGGAGGCGCCGGAGAACGAGATCGGACCGGCGAAGCCGGCGCTCGATGCCGAGCCGGTG
Organism: Actinomycetota bacterium; assembly: GCA_030946525.1. Lineage (GTDB taxonomy): Bacteria > Actinomycetota > Acidimicrobiia > Acidimicrobiales > AC-14 > CADCTB01. The sequence continues at coordinate 4,269 of JALYYN010000261.1, forward strand.
TTGCCGAAGTTGGTCGACGCCGACCCGGCCACGGTGGCGCCGGACCCACCCGAGGTGGCCAGGGGCGTGCCAGTGACAGTGGAGAAGCCACCGGCACCGCCGCCCGCCGCTCCGGTGGCGACGCCCGAGCCGCCCAGGCTCAGGACCAGGCCGCCGGGGGCGAGCAGGGCGACCAGGTTGTTGGCGGGCGCGCCGGCCCCGGCGACGGGAGCGGCCACACCCGCCCCGCCTCCGTTGCCGCCGACGGACACGACGCCGGTCCGGTTGGCGGCCACACCGGTGTCACCGGAGAGCGCGTCGGCGGCGGACTGGGCCCCGCTGTTGGCGGAGGAGTCGACCGCCGCGGTCGAGGCGGCGGCGCCGGTCGACCCGGACGAGCCGCTGGTCCCGGACGTGACGGGGGCGCCGACCGCGGTGGCCGTGCCCAGGATGGCGGAGTTGGTTGCCGTCGGCGAGGACGCCACCGCCCCCGTGTTGCCGGTGGGCCCCGAGTCGCCCGCCGTCGCCACCGGCTGGGCCGCCGCGGTCGAGGTGGCGGCGCCGGTGCTGCCGGTGTTCGTGCTGCCGGACTGGGCCGTGGCCGCTCCCGAGCTGCCGCTGGTGGCCGTCGGGGTCACAGTTACGGTCGACCCGCCGCCGCTGCCGCCGTTGGCGGTGCCGGTAGCGACACTGCTGCCGCCGGAGGCGAGGCTGCTGCCGCCGGTGCCGATGGTCTGGGCCACTGCCGGTCCGGCCGTGGCTGCGACGGTCAGGGCGGCGGCGGCGAATGCGGCCGCCACCGCGGAGCGCAGCCTCGGGGCCGTCGATCTGGGGAGCATGGTCATCGTCACACCTCGTTCACCGGCGCGGGGAATCACGCAGCCCGATGATGCTACCAACGGCGGCGGCCGCGCCGGACATCCCGCTCCCGCGGGTCCGGGCACGAGCACGCGTGAGGCCTCGACGGCTACGACGGGACCGCGGATGCGGTGGCGGGATGGCAGAGTGCGTGGCGTGCGCCGGGTCACCGTCGATGAGCGCCGGGCCCGGTTGGCCCGCCGCCACCACCTGGCAGGGGCGGCGAGGACCGACGACGTGGTGGCCATCGCCGGCGACATGGTCGCCCTGCACGGCACCGATCCGTCCAGCGTCTTCCTGTCGACGGCCGCCCGCATGCGCCGGCCGGGCGTCGAGCGCCTCGAACGGGCGCTCTATGACGACCGCTCCCTGGTGCGCACCCTCTGCATGCGGCGAACCATGTTCGTCCTGCCCGTCTCCATGGTCCCCGTCGTGCAGGCCGCGTGCACCGACGCCCTCGTCCCCGCCCAGCGCCGCCGCACCCTCGCCATGCTGGAGGCCGCCGGCGTCGCCGGCGCGGCCCGTCACCTGCAGGAGATGGAGGAGGCCGCCCTGGCCGCCATCGCGGAGCGGGGGGAGGTCACCGGCGCCGAGCTGTCGCGGATCGTGCCCGGCCTGGCCCGGAAGCTGGCGGTCGGACAGGGCACGAAGTGGGAGGGGACCATCGGCATGACCACGAGGGTGCTGTTCCTGCTCTCCACCGAGCAGCGGATCGTGCGGGGCCGGCCGCGGGGTGGGTGGACGAGCAGCCAGTACCGGTGGTCCCCGATGGCGTCGTGGCTTCCCGACGGTCTGCCCCGGCCGGGCGCGGAGGAGGCCCGCGCCGATCTGGCCCGCCTCTGGCTGCGGGCCTTCGGTCCTGCGACCGTCGCCGATCTGAAGTGGTGGAGCGGACTGACCCTCGGCCAGGTGCGCAAGGCGCTGGCCGCCATCGACGTCGAGGAGGTCGACCTCGACGGCGCCTCCGGCATCGCGTTGGCCGGCGACCCGGATCCGCCCGCCCCGCCAGTCGACGAACCGTGGATCGCCCTGCTCCCGAGCCTCGACCCCACGACCATGGGATGGAAGGAACGGGACTGGTACCTCGGACCGCACGGACCGACCCTCTTCGACACCAACGGCAACGCCGGGCCCACCGTCTGGTCGGACGGGCGGATCGTGGGCGGGTGGGCCCAGCGCCGCAGCGGCGAGGTGGTGACCGAGCTCTTGGAGGACGTCGGCGCCGACGTCGCCGGGGCCGTCGCCGCCGAGGCCGCCCGCCTCACGGAGTGGTTGGGCGAGGTGCGGGTCACCCCCCGGTTCGCGACGCCGCTGCAGCGCCGCCTGGCCTCCTGACCGCCGGCGTCAGGCCCGCACGGGGCCTCAGGGCCTGAAGCGCACCGGCAGCTCCACCAGCCCGCGGAGGGTCAGGCTGTCGCGATGGGCGGGCTCGGGGCCGACCAGCTCCATCGTCGCGAAGCGGTCGAGGAGCCGGTCGAGCACGACCTGACCCTCCATGCGGGCCAGGGCGGCCCCCAGGCAGAAGTGGATCCCGCTGCCGAAGCTGATGGGGCTGCCCTCCGACCGGCCGACGTCGAGGCGGTCGGGGTCGTTGAAGCGGGCCGGGTCACGGTTGGCCGCGCCGAGCAGGGCGAGCACGACGCTGCCCGACTCGATCCGGTGGCCGTCGATCTCGACGTCCTCGTTGGCCATCCGCACCGCGATCTGCACCGGGCTGTCGTAGCGCAACATCTCCTCGACCGCCGGGCGCAGGAGCGAGCGGTCGCCCCGGAGCCGGTCGAGCTGGTCGGGACCGTGCAGCAGGGCCAGCACGGAGTTGCCGATGAGGTTGGTCGTGGTCTCGAAGCCGGCGGCGAAGAGCAGGATCGCCGTCGAGATCAGTTCCCACTCGCTGAGCTGGTCGCCCTCGTCCTCGGCCTGGATCAGGCGGGTGAGGAGATCGTCCTGCGGGTGGGCCCGTCGCTCGGCGACCAGGCCGGCGAAGTAGTCGATGAGCGTGGCGTTGGCGGCCGAGGCCGCGCTGAGCGCCTCGGGCGTGACGACCAGCTCGAGGACGGCGGTGATGGCCCGGACCAGCGGGCGCAGCTGGGCCCGGTCCTCGGCCGGGACCCCGAGCATCTCCCCGATGACGGTGACGGGGAGTGGGAAGGCCAGCGCCTCCATCACGTCGACGTCGCCGTCACCGAAGGCGTCGATGAGCCCGTCGACCATGGTGACGACGCCCGGACGCAGTGTCTCGACGGTCCGGGGGGTGAAGGCCTGTGCCGCCAGGCGCCGGAGCCGGGTGTGGTCGGGCGGGTCGGCCACCAGCATGTTCGACCGGTTCTCCCGGAACTGGGCCTGCTCGGCCTGCTGTTCCTCGCTGAGGCCGATGGCGCTGGCCGCGCCCCTGAAGTCCTTGCCGACGCCGGGATGGCGCAGCACGTGCTGGCAGTCGTCGTAGCGGGTGAGGGCCCAGAAGCCGAAATCACTGCGGTGGACCGGGGAGTTCGCCCGCAGGCCGGCGTAGCGGGGATAGGGGTCGGCGCGGCCCTCGGGTGTCGCCACCAGCTCCATCAGGACGGCGTCGGCGTTGAAGGTGGTCGCCGTGGTCATGGGTCCAGTGCTACCAGGGCCCCGGGCACTAGTGGGACCGCGATCCCGACGACCCGGGCAACCCCGCTGATATCGTCCGCCGGTGGCCCTGGGCGAGGCGTCCGGCGATCCGCGGGTGGCGACCGTGCTGGAGCACGTGCGGCTGGAGAACACGCACGACTTCCCCGCATGCGTGGCGCTGTTCGCCCGTCCCCGCTACGAGATCCTCGCCACCCACGAGGTCTACGGCGACGGTCCCGGCGTCGAAGGGTTCCTGCTCGGGAACCTCCGGGCCTTCCCCGACTTCCACTTCGAGGCCAGGCGGGTCGTCGCCGCCGACGACGTGGTCTTCGTGGAGGGGGACTACACCGGCACCCACCTCGGACCCTGGCACGGCCTTCCGGCCACCGGGCGCCGGGTCGATTTCCCCATGGCCGTGGTCTTCGAGTTCGACGGGGACGACATGGTCTGCGAACGGGTCTACTTCGACGTCGGCACCCCGCTGCGCCAGCTCGGGGTGGCCAGCGATCCGCTCAGCCTCGCCGGTCGCCTCACCGCCGTCCTCACCCATCCGCTGACCATCCTGCGGGCGCTCCTGCGCTCCCTGCGGCCCGGCCACGCCCGGAGGGGAGGGTAAGGACCGACGTGGGCTCCTGGGTGGTCACCGTCGTCTACGCCCTGCTCCTGGCCTGGGGGGTCAGCGTCGGGGTGTACCAGGTGCTCTGGCTCGGGTACCGGCATCCCGAGCGGCTGCTGAACCCCCTCTTCGCCAACCGCCACGCCCTGCGCATGTTCGCCATCCACACCGTGGTCGTCTCCGCCGACCTGTTCGTGATCGGGCCGCTGGCCGTGGCCCACAAGAGCATGCTCTGGTACTGGGGCGGCCGGATCGCCGTGCTCTCGTCGTCCCTGCCGCTCGCCGCCTACCTCAACCGCAATCCGCAGTCCTTCGGCGCGCTGATCGGGCACTGGGTCCGGTTCCGCAACGGCTTCGAGGTGGCGCTGCACGTCGCCGTGGCCGCCATGGCCGTCAACTGGTTCCACTACTACATCCTGTTGTGGTGGATCGTGGCGTACCGCTACCTCGACGTGGGCCCCCGTCGTTTGCTCCAGCGGCTCTACCACTCCCCGGCCAAACTCGCGGCCCGGCCGTGGGCGCCCACGCTGAACTGGGCGGTCATCGCCTCGCTCTACGTCCTGACCTTCGTCGCCGTCTACAACCGCCGGATCCGGTTCGCCACGGTGCCCGCCGACCGGCTCGGCCTGCATCTGGCCCGGCCGTCCGAGGTCGCCACCGTGGTCGTGCTCAACCTGGTGGTCGCGGTGCTGGCGTGGGTGACGATGAAGGGGTACACCGACTCGCTCCTCCAGGAGGCGGCGGCCTCGGGTACGGCGCCCCGGCCCGGCGAGCTCGGCGCCCACTGACACGAGGTTCCGGACCCACGGTGCCGCTCGCCGGGAGGACGGCCACCGGCGAGCCTCGCGAGGTCTTCGTCAGGGGGCATACTCGTCGAGGACGGCGTCGGCGAGGGCCGGCCACGCCTCGGCGGCCCACGGCCCGAAGTCCCGACCGCTGAGCGCGGCGCAGGCCAGTCCGGCGACGGGGTCCACCCACAGGAAGGATCCGCTGGCCCCGAAGTGGCCGAAGGTCGCCGGCGAGTTGCGACGCCCCGTCCAGTGGGGATCCTTGGCGTCGCGCACTTCGAACCCCAGTCCCCAGTCGAGGGGCCTGAAGCGGCCGAAGCCGGGGAGCACGCCGGGGAGCCCCGGGAAGGCGACCGTGGTCGCCTCGCGCAGGGTGGAGGGGGAGATCAGCGTCGGCGCCAGCAGCTCGGCGGCGAGGCGGACGAGATCGTCGAGCGGACCGACGAGGCCGGCGGCGGCGGTGCCCTCCAACCGGGTGCCGTCCATCCCCAGGGGGTGGAGCACGGCCTCGGTCAGGTACGCCCCGAAGGACAGCTCCGTCCGCTGCGCGACCACCGCGCCCAGGGCCTCGAACCCCGCGTTCGAGTAGATCCGCCGGCGGCCCGGGCGGGCGAGGACGCGGACCTCGTCGAACGCCAGTCCGGAGGCGTGGGCGAGCAGATGGCGAACGGTGGCGCCGGGCGGCCCGCAGGGGTCGTCGAGGCTGACGACCTCCTCCTCCACCGCAACCAGGACCGTGAGCGCCGTCACCAGCTTGGTCACCGACGCCCACCGCCCGGGGAGGGCGCCATCGCCGCGGAGGGCCGGCGCTCCCCTGCCCGGCCCGGTGACCACCGCGGCCCGGGGCGACGGCGCCGGCCACCCGTCGACAAGGTCAAGGGCGCCCACCGTCGGAACCTAATCCCGGGTCGGCCGGTTCCGGAGCCCGAGGGAGGAGCTGTCAGCTGGTGGTCGCCAGGAACCCGATCAGGGTGGCGATCCACCATCCCGCCTGGGAGATGGCGCCCGACACCATGACCTGCGCCAGCAGGCGCTGGTCGACGTCGTCCGGCACCTGGGCCTGCTGCCGGCGGAGTCGGTCGCTCAGGCGGGTCGCCCACAGGCCGTTGAGGGCCACGACCAGGAGCAGCGCCAGCTTGATGAGGGTGCGGGGCAGCGTGAGGTTGGGCCGCAGGAGCACGCCCGACACGACCAGGCCCACCAGTCCGCCCCAGATGACGGGATGGAGCGCCTCGGTGACGAGGAGCATGTCGGCGAGCCGGCGTCGCCCCCGGAGCCACAGCACGCCCTGGAAGTCGGCCACGAGCACGGCGCCGAAGCCGGCGACAAGGGAGGCCAGGTGGAGGAAGAGGGCGGCCCGGCGGACCGCCCAGGGCTCGTGGAGGACGGCGGCGGCGGCGATGGCGAGGGCCCACAGGGACACGATGAGGAGCCCGGCCCGCCATATCCGGAGGGTCGGCGGGGCGGGCGCCGGCACGGTGGGGGCGGTCACGACTGCCGGCCGCGTCGCGGTGGTTCCGTGGTGGCGACGCGAGGCGGGGCGGCCGGTTGCCGGGTGATCGCCGGCGGCGCCGCCACCTGGGCGGCCGGGCGGACGGACGGGGTGGGTGCGGCGGGAACCGATGTGGTCGAAGGGGTGGCAGGGGGCGTGGTGCCGCTGACCGCGGTGGCAAGCGGAGCCGGGCTCGGTGCCAGTGCGCTGGCGGTGGCCGGGGCCGGCGTGGGCTTCCTTGTCACGCCGGCGACGACGAGGGCGCCGGAGGCCGGAGCCACCAGCAGGCCGATTCCACAGGCTGCACCGAGGATGGCATGACGTTTCACGGGCGCCGCTCCTTTCATCGCTGGGAAGGCCATGGGAACAGGGCAGGCTCGATGCGCACCGGGCATCTCCTCTGAAACCGCCCGGAATCGCTTCCCGAGCGCCCGCTCCCCCGTCGCCGTCCAGGACGCAAGGGCGGTGGAGGTGCGGTTCGGGTTCCTCCTCCCAGGGCAGGGACGGACGTTCCCCGCCACATCGTGGCGAGCGGTAGGTGTCGCGGTCATCCATTGCGGCGCAGCGACGGCGGTGGGAACTTGTCCCGGTATGGCGGAGCTGCCCGAGCTTTGGACCGAACGCACGCCCGAGCGACTGGACCCGCGGGACCGGGCCGCGACGACCGGGCTCGGCCCGGATGCCGACGCCATCCCCGATCCTCCCGCCATCCCGATCGGAAAGGACCGGCGCGAGCGCGGACCGTTCCTGACCTATCTGTGCCTGCCCTGGTCGTACGGGGACCGCACCAGGGGCGAGCGCTGGCACCGGCTGCAGTGCCGCCGGAGGCGTCACCAGGTGGACGGCGGACACGTCATGCAGGTGGGGGGCGCCGCCGTGTTCGTGGCCCGCCGGTGCCGGTGGTGCGGACACGAGCCGGGGACCTGAGCCCGGGGTCCGCCCCGATCGTTCAGCGCTCGAGGCCGGCGCGCAACCTGTCCAGCGCCTCGGACAGCAGGGCCCGCAGGTCGCCCTCCCCCTTCCCTTCGATCCACACGTCGGTCGCCACCCCGAGCGCCGTCGTCGCCGCCGCGACCGAGAGCCGGAGGGTGAGCTCGGACATGCCCGCACCCCGCCCACTGCGGCGCAGCTCGGCGATCACCTCGCTCTCCCAGCAGTGGTGACGGTCGGCGACGCGACCGTGCAGGGACGGTGTGGCCGCGACGATGCGGTGGCGGAGCAGCAGGGCGTCGCGTTGGTCCTCATAGTCGCCCGCCACCTCGAGCACGGCGGCCTGCAGCGCCCGCAGCGGCGGCAGCTCCGGCGGCAGCGAGGCGAGCACGTCCATGAGATGCGCCCGCTGGACGTCGGCGTCGGCGAAGAGCACGTCCTCCTTGGAGCCGAAGTAGCGGAAGAACGTCCGGGGGGACACGTCGCACGCCCCCGCGATCTCCTCGACGGTGACGCCCTCGAAACCCCGCCGGCCGAACTGGCGCAGCGCCGAGCGGATCAACGCCTGGCGGGTCTTCTCCTTCTTGCGCTCCCTGAGCCCGCCGGCGGCCATGCCGGCAGCATCGCGCCTCACGCTCTGCGTCACAAGATGTAATCTGTCACGCTCTGCCACAAGAATCCGTTCACCACCGCGTTCAGGAGCTCCATGTCACGGTTACCCGCACTGCCCCGGTCTCGACCGACTGACCGCGACGGACGGCCCGCCCGCAGTGACCGGCCTCGGCAGCTGCGTGCGGAACGCAACGAAAGGCCGGACCACAGAGCATTCACTGGGCGACACGCCCGAAGGAGTGTGGACCAGTGACCGATAAACCAGAAGGCCTCTACGCGCGTCGGTGGTGGACCCTCGGCGTGCTCTGCCTCAGCCTGCTCATCGTCTTCGTCGGCAACTCGAGCCTCAACGTCGCCATCCCGACGCTCTCCCGCGATCTGCACGCCTCGACGTCGCAGCTGCAGTGGGTGGTCGCCGCCTACTCGCTGGTCTTCGCCGGCCTGCTGTTCACCGCCGGCGCGCTGGGGGACCGTTTCGGCCGCAAGGGCGCCCTGCAGCTGGGGCTGCTCGGGTTCCTCGTCGGCGTCGCCCTGGCGTCGGCGTCCACCCAGATGTGGGAGCTGATCGCCTGCCGGGCCCTCATGGGTGCCTGCGCCGCGTTCATCATGCCGTCGACCCTGTCGATCCTCGTCAACATCTTTCCCGCCGACGAGCGGGCCAAGGCCATCGCCATCTGGGCCGGCGTGACCGGCGCCGCCGGCGCCATCGGCCCCGTCGCCAGCGGCTGGCTGCTCGGCCACTACTGGTTCGGGTCGGTCTTCCTCGTCAACGTGCCGATCATCCTCGCCGCGCTCGTGCTGGGCACGTTCCTCGTCCCCCGCTCGAAGGACCCCGACGAGGCGCGGCTCGACCCGGTCGGCGCCGCCCTGTCGGTGATCGGGATCTCGTCCCTCGTCTACGGCCTGATCCAGGCCCCCGACAAGGGGTGGTCCAGCCCGCAGACCCTGGCCGCGTTCGCCATCGGCCTGGGCGTGCTCGTGGTCTTCGTGCTCTGGGAGCGGGCTCGTGCCGAGCCGATGCTGGACATGTCGTTCTTCCGCAATCCCGCCTTCAGCACGGCAACCGGCGGGATGATCCTGGTGTTCCTCTCGATGTTCGGGGTGCTGTTCCTCATCACCCAGTACTTCCAGCTCATCCTGCACTACAGCCCGCTGTCCGCCGCGCTCCGGTTCCTCCCCATGGCGCCGATCATGATGTTCGTCTCGCCCCTCACCCCGCGGATCATCGCCCGCCTGGGGCACAACCGCACGGTGGCCGCCGGCATGGGCTTCGTCGCCGTCGGCTTCGTGCTTTTCAGCCGCCTCGGTGTGGCCACGCCGTACTCCTACGTCCTGCTCTGTGTGTTCTTCCTCGTCTCCGGCATCGCCCTGACCATGTCGCCCATGACCGCGGCGATCATGTCGGCGGTGCCCCCGCGGCGGGCGGGCGCGGGGTCGGCGATGAACGACGCCACACGCGAGCTCGGCGCCGCCCTCGGCGTCGCCGTCCTGGGCAGCATCGCGGCATCCCGTTACGGCTCCGGGCTCGGTCCGTCGCTCGTGTCGCTGTCCCCCACGGACCAGGTCGCCGCCCGCACCTCGCTGGCCGGCGCACTCCAGACCGCCGGCCATCTGCCCGCCGAGGCCGCGGCACGGCTGGTGTCGGCCGCCGACCACGCGTTCGTGTCCGGCATCCATGTCGCCGCCATGGGCGGGGCGATCCTCGCCGCCTCGGCCGCGCTCATCGTGCTGCGCTTCCTGCCGCGCCACATCGACCAGCACGGTGCAGATCGCACCTCGGTCGAGGCGCTGGAGGACGTGGTGGAGCTCGGCATCGCAGGCGTCCCTCCGGTCTTCGCCGAGGCGGGGCCTCCCTCCGCCGACCGTTCCTGAATGCGGCCCCGCCACGACCAGCCCTGGAGCCTCGGCCGCCTGAAGGTCCGGTCGGGCCCGCGATGGCAGGCATCGTCGGACCCGTGCGCCGGCGGACGGTTGACAGCCACCGAGCCGCGGAATAGGTTGCCTGCGCTCCACGCAACATGTCGGATTCGGCAATTTCGCGAGTGTCCTTCCCGGACAAAGAACGCCCTCCGCTCGGATGTTCCCATCGACGGCGACGGACGTCCCTTCGAGTAGGGAACCGGCAGAGGGGCCGCTCGTCAGTTTCCGGAGTCAGGGAGCCCGGCCCTCGGCGGGGGTGGCCTGTCGCCGGGTTGGCGGTGGCCCCGAGGGTGCTCGGTGCTGAGGGATGGCTGCAGACATGGACCGCACGTGGATCGTGGTGATCGAGGCGACAGCGCCGACCGGGCAACCCGCTCTCGAGCCGGGCGCCATCCAACGACTGGTCGAGGCCGTTGCCGAGCACGAGCCGTCCGTCGTCCATGATCCGTCCCGGTACGCCCTGCAACTGCGGGTCCGGTCGCAGACGCCGGCCGAGGCCTTGTTCTCGGCCACTGCGTCGTGGGCACATGCGCTGCAGAGGCTCGCTCTCCCGCCCTGGACGTTGGTGCGGGCGGAGGTCCTCACGGAGGAGGAGTTCACCAGCGACTGCGACGCGTTCTACCCCCGGGCGCGCGGCCAGGACGGGGGTGCCCTCCTGCGGCCGCAGACCGCCCGGCCCGCGGATGACGAGCTGCTCAACAGGGCGTTCACCGACTCCCTCACCGGCCTGGCCAACCGCGGGCTGTTCCGCGACCGGGTCCGAAACGCCCTGGCGGAGGCCGCCACGGATGCGGTCGTGGGGGTGCTCGTCCTCGACCTCGACGATTTCGCCGCCCTGAACCATGACGTCGGGTACGCCGCCGGCGACCAGGTCCTGGCGCTGCTCGCGACCCGGCTCGTGCAGTCGGCGGCGGGAACGACGGCCGTCGGCCGCCTCGGTGGCGACGCGTTCGCCATCCTGGTGGCTCCGGCGTCGGCCGAGGCCCTGGCGGACATGGCCGTCCGCGTCATGGGCAGCCTGCGGGCGCCGCTCGACGTGGCGGGGCGCAGCCTCTCGGTCCGGGCCAGCGTCGGCGTGGCCCTAGCGTCGTCGGACACCGACGCCGACGAACTGATGGACCGTGCCGCCATCGCCATGGGCGCGTCGAGAGAGAAGGGAGGGGACCGGTACCGGGTCTTCGAGACTGACATGGACTCGGACATCCGTCGATTCGATCTCGGCGCGAACCCCGCCCCCGACCGCATGGCGCACATCGTGCTCCTCCAACGTGCCGCCCTGGCCGCCAACGAGAGCCAGTCCCTGGAGGCGGCGACCGTCAGCGTCCTCCAGCAGGTCTGCGCGCTCACGGGCTGGGTCGCCGGGAATCTCTGGGTCACCGATGCCACCGGCACGGGGATGGCGCCGACGGACATCTGGAACCCCAGCCTCCCGGCGCGTCTCGGACCGCTGCGCGCGAGCATCAGGAGCGTCGCAGCCGGCACCGGTGGCGCCTTGCCCGGACAGGTTCTGGCCACCGGCCGGGCGACGTGGACGACCGACGTGGCCATGGACGGGGGCGTACCGGCCGCCATCGCCGCCGAGGCCGGGTTGCGGAGCGCGTTCGCCTTCCCCGTCCTGGTGCGCCGGGAGGTGGTCGCCGTCCTCGAGTTCTACGGTGAGCGCTCGAGCGCGCCGGAGGACTCCCTCAGTGACGTCATGGCCAGCGTCTGCGCCCAGCTGGGTCGGGTCGTCGAGCGCAGCCGTGCGGAGGCGGCCCTGTCGGCATCCGAGGAGCGCTATCGCGTGCTGGTCGACTCGGCTCCGATGCTGATCTGGAGATCGGGCGTCGACGCCCGCTGCACGTTCCTGAACTCCCAGTTGCTGCGCTTCCTCGGTTGGGGCGCCGAGGAGGCGATGGGCGAGGGTTGGTTGGAGGGCGTCCATCCCGACGATCGGGTGCGCTGCGAGGAGACCTACCTGCGGGCCTTCGAGCGCCGGGAGCCCCTCGAGATGGAGCACCGCCTCCGCCGGGCCGACGGCGAGTACCGGTGGGTCCTCGTCCGTGCCCAACCCGTAGGGCACGGTGAGACCTTCGCCGGCTATGTCGGGGGGTGCCTCGACATCACCGAGAAGGGTCGCGCCCACGACGAGATTCGCGATCGGGAGATCCACTTCCGCGCCCTCGTCCAGAACGCCGACGTCATGATCGTCGTCCTGGCCGCCGACGGCTCCGTGATCGAGGAGTACACAGGGACCTTCGACCTCGGCTACCCGAACGGGTCGGGGGTCGCCCGGTTCGGGCAGGACCACGTCCATCCCGACGATCTGCAGCGAGCGGAGGCGGAGTTCGCCGACGTGCTGTCCCGCCCCGGCCAGGGCCGGCCCTTCCAGTGCCGCGTCCGCCACGCCGATGGCTCGTGGCGCTGGATCGAAACCGTCGCCAACAACCTCCTCGACGATCCGACGGTGGGCGGCATCGTCCTCACGGTGGCCGACGTCAGCGCCCGCAAGGAGTCGGAGCAGGCGGTGCGGGACTGGGCCGGGCACCTCCGGGAGGCGCAGGCGCTCGCCCACACGGGCAGCTGGTGGCGCGACCTCCGCTCCGGTGAGTCGTTCTGGTCGGAGGAGCTCTACCGGATCCTCGGGAGGACGGACGTCGATCATCCCGCCGGTCTGGCCAACTTCCTCGCCACCGTCCATCCCGACGACCGGGACAGGCTGACGGAGGTGACCGCCGCGCTCGCCGAAGGCCAGGCGCAGTCCGCCGAGTACCGCATCGTGCGTCCCTCGGGCGAAGTCCGGCGCATCTCGTCGCGATCGGCGGCGGTGCGTGACGCCGCAGGGACCCCGGTACGTGTGTTCGGCACGCTCACCGACGTCGACTGGCGGTAGCCACAGGAGGTCGATGGGCGGTGACGGGCGCCCGGCGGCCGGGCAACGGGACCAGTCAGCGCTCTCACAGCGGCCTCCCACGTTGGCGGTGCTGCTGCGGCAACGGGCCCCCCGACCATTAGTTAGCGTCCGGACCATGAGGGAAGGGCGGCCGCCGACGGAGCTGCAGGAGCGCTCCGTGGCGACAGGCGACACACCCCCGGCGCAACCCGCTCGCCGAGGGCGCACGCGATGGTGGCTGGGCGGCGGCGCGGCCGTACTCGTCTGCGTCGCCCTGATGGCGATGTACCTGCGAGCCTCGTCCCGGCCGGCGACGAGCACGGCCGACGTCAACAGCATCGTCGACAAGAAGGTGGCCAAGGCCATCACCGACCTGTTGGCCCTGCCCCCGGCCAGCGTCACCGTCTACGACGCGATCCGACCCCCGTTGGTCGTGGTCCAGTCGCAACATGACGGCGGGTCCGGCGTCGAGTCGGGACTCGGCTCGGGGGTCGTCGTGAACGCCGACGGGGACATCCTCACGTCGCTGCACGTCGTGCAGAGCTCCATCGGCATCAAGGTGACGTTCTCGGACGGCACCGAGTCGTCGGCGACGGTGAAGTCGTCCGACCCCGACAATGACATCGCCGTGCTGACCCCCGCGAAGCTGCCCGGAGTGGTCGTGCCGGCCGTGCTCGGGGGCGCCCCCCAGATCGGTGACGAGGCCTTCGCCGTCGGGCATCCGCTCGGCCTGGTCGGATCCCTTTCGGCGGGAGTGATCTCCGGCCTCGACCGCTCGTTCCCGCTGGCCGGTGGCAAGGCCCTGACCGGCATGATCCAGTTCGACGCCGCGGTGAACCCCGGCAACTCCGGCGGTCCGCTCCTCAACCGAAACGGCCAGGTGATCGGCATCGTGACAGGCCTCGCCAATCCCGCAGGGGACGACGCCTTCATCGGGATCGGCTTCGCCGTCCCCATCGGCACGGCCGGCGGCGCAGCAGGGGCGCCGGCCCGATGAGCGACCCCGACCTCCGTTCGAGGGGGGTGCCCGAGGCCTCCATCGAGCAGGTCCTCTATCAGGTGAAGCGTGTCATCGTGGGGCAGGACGTCCTGCTCGAGCGCATGGTCGTCGCCCTCCTGGCCCGCGGCCACCTGCTGGTCGAGGGCGTGCCCGGCCTGGCCAAGACGCTGGCGGTCAAGACGATGGCCGCAGCCCTCGGGGTGGAGTTCCAGCGCATCCAGTTCACCCCCGACCTGGTGCCGGCCGACATCGTCGGCACCCGGATCTTCAACCAGAAGCTCGGCGAGTTCCAGGTCTCGCTCGGGCCGGTCTTCGCCAACCTCGTCCTCGCCGACGAGATCAACCGGGCGCCGGCGAAGGTGCAGAGCGCGCTGCTGGAGGCGATGCAGGAACGGCAGGTGACGATCGGCCGCGAGACCCATCCGTTGCCCGACCCGTTCCTGGTGATGGCCACCCAGAACCCGATCGAGTCCGACGGGACCTATCCGCTGCCCGAGGCGCAGGTCGACCGGTTCATGTTGAAGGTGCTGGTGGACTACCCCAGCAGCACCGAGGAGTTCGTCATCGTCGAGCGCCTCATCGGCGGGCTGGAGACCGTCCAGCGGATCATGGGCGCGCCGCAACTGTCGGCCCTGCAACGGGCGACGCAGGCGGTCTTCGTCGACCCCGCCCTCATCGAGTACGCCGTCCGCGTCTCCAATGCCACCCGGGACCTGCGGGCGGTAGGCCTGGGCGACATGGCCCGCTACGTCACCTACGGAGTGAGCCCGCGGGCGTCGATCTACATG
>JALYYN010000011.1 GCA_030946525.1 Actinomycetota bacterium
GGGTGCGGCTCCGCAGGAGTGACGTTCGGGTACCCCTCGTAGCGACCTGGCGGGCCAGTCGCGGTCGTTGTCTCACCGTCTGAACCAATGTCCTTGGGATCCACCAATCAAGCCCATCTGCGTGGGAGAATCTGCTAGTGAACAACTAGCAGTTTGGAGGGCTACTGGTGACGGAGATGGCTCGACGACGGGTGCCGGTGGTGCGGGGCTCGGTGGTGGTCCACCGCCGGCGGTGCGGCAAGGCGAACTGCCGCTGCGCAGAGGGCGTGGACCTGCACGAGTCCACGGTGCTGAGCTACTCCGAGGCCGGGCGCACGAAGTTCTTGATGCTGCCGCCCGAAGAGGTGGCCGCAGTGCGTGCCGCGGTGGACCGCTACCGAGCGGCCAAGTCGGCCGTGGAGGAACACGGCAACGCCGGTCTGGCCGAGCTGGTCGGCCGTCTCTCCTCATCGAAGGCGCAACGGCCGTGAAGGCGACGGAGGTGCGGGGGACGGCGAAGAGCGTTTCGTCCGCGGCTTCCCCGCTTGATCCCTTCGCCGCCTGCCGGGAGCGGTTGGAGATGTTGGTGAGTTTCCTGGAAGGCGCAGAAGCCGCCGCCGCGTCCCACGCCGAGCTGGAGGGGCGGGTGTCGCTCGACGGTCGGGAGGTGCTGCGCCTGGCCCTGCAGGGACATCTCGATCTCCGCGCCTCCTCCGAGCAGCGCGTCGGGAAGGTCACCGACGCAGCCGGGATGGCCCGGGGGTCGGTGGAGGCCGGGCATGAGCGGGTGCTGGCCACCGTCCTCGGCGAGGTGACGCTGTCCCGCCTCGCCTATCGCCGGCGCAGCTGCCCCAACCTGCACCCCGCAGACGGGGCGCTGAACCTGCCGGCCGAGCGCCACTCCCACGGCCTTCGGGAGCTGGCGGCGCTGGAGGCGGCGCGGGGCTCCTTCGACGGCGTAGTCGAGGCCATCGAGCGGGCCACCGGCCAACACCTCGGCAAACGCCAGGTGGAGGAACTGGCCGCCCGGGCCGCAGTCGACTTCGAGGCGTTCTACGCCCAGGCGCCCCGTCCCCAGGCCACGCCGACCGACGTGGTCGTGCTTTCCGCCGACGGCAAGGGCATCGTCATGCGCCCCGGTGCGCTGCGCCCGGCCACCGCCAAGGCTGCAGCCGCGGCGGTGCCCAAGCTCGCCACCCGCCTGTCCAAGGGCGAGTTATGCGCAGGTGCGCATAACTCTCCGTATGCATAGTCCGCGCTTATCCGCAGTCCGTTGAGGGACGGCGAGTGCCGCCGCCGCTGAGGGTGGTGCTCGGCTCGTGGTGCTTCGCATAACTGCGGCTGGTCTGGTCAATCCTGATCGGTCTCCGGCGATGGGCGCTGGACGAAGGAGGAGCAGATGATGTCGGATCGATCGGTTGTGTGCGCGGGGCCGCTTGCGTCCGTACGCGCGGGGTTTGAGACGGAGTTGGAACGGCTCGGCTACTCGCCGGGAGCCCAGAGCGGGCAGCTGAGGCTGTTCGCCGAGTTGAGCGCATGGATGGCCGCCGAGGGGCTGGGGGCGGCCGAGCTGTCGGGTGAGCGAGTGACGGCCTTCGTGGCGGTGAGGCGACGCGAGGGGCACAGCCGGTTCGTGTCGCTGACCGGCCTGGGCACGCTGCTCGGCTTCCTGCGTGGGATCGACGCGGTCCCGGAAGTTTCCCGGCCGGCACCTACAGGGCCGAACGAGGTGGTAGTGGACAGCTATCGGCGGTTCCTGATCGAGGATCGGGGCCTGGCCGACGCTGTCGTCGCGATGTATGAGACCGGCGCTCGGCTGTTCGCCGACTTCGCTGGGTCGCGTGGCCGGGACCTGGCCGACATGGATGCCGCTGATGTGAGCGCGTTCGTCGCCGGTCACTGCGCCCGGCCGGTCAAGCTGGCGGCGCCGGAGCTGGTGACGATCCTTCGCGGGTTCCTTCGGTTCATGTACGTGGAGGGCATCGTGAAGGCACCGCTGGCCCACGCGGTGCCGGCGGTGGCGTCATGGAGCGGGGCCGGGCTGCCCAAGGCGCTCGGTGCGGGGGTGTCTTCCCGCCTGCTCGACAGCTGCGACCGGAGCACGGCCGTCGGGCTCCGTGACTACGCCATCTTGATGCTGCTGGCCCGTCTCGGGCTGCGGTGCGGCGAGATCGTCGCCATGCGGTTGGAGGATTTCGAGTGGGCGGCGGGCGAGGTCGTGATCCACGGCAAGGGGCGCCGCGACGAGCGCCTGCCGCTGCCCGCCGAGGTGGGAGGCGCGGTCGTCGACTACCTGCGGATGGGACGGCCCCGAACCGAGAGCCGGGTCGTGTTCCTGCGAACGCTTGCTCCGCTGGTCGGCCTGAGCCGGCCGGCTGTGACCCAGGTCGTCTACGCCGCGTGCGGCCGTGCGGAAGTCCCGCGGGCGAGCGCTCACCGTCTGCGTCACACCCTGGCGACGGAGCTGCTGCGGGCCGGGTCCTCGCTCGGCGAGATCGGCCAGGTCCTGCGTCACCGGTCGATCTCGACGACGGCGTTGTACGCGAAGGTTGACCACGACGCGCTCGCGGGTCTCGCCCGCCCGTGGCCGGGTGGTCGGGCGTGAGCGCGCTGGCCGACGCCGTCGCCGACTACGTGACAGTGCGCCAGGCGATGGGCCACAAGCTCGAGCGCGCCGAAGTGCTGCTCGCCCAGTTCGTGGCCCACCTCGACGCCGCCGGTTCCACCGTCATCACGGTGGACGAGGCGGTGGCCTGGGCCACCGCCCCCGTGGGGGCCAGCCGGGCATGGATGGCGATCCGCCTCGGCGTCGTCCGCGGCTTCGCCACCTGGCTTCAGGCCCGCGATCTGTCCACCGAGATTCCCACCCAGGACCTGCTCGGTCCCAGGGGAGTCCGCCGCGCCGTCCCCTACCTCTACACCGACGACGAGATCGCCGCCCTCATGGACACCGCAGCCCGGATGAGTCGCGGGCTGCAGCGCCACACCTTCCCGACCCTCATCGGCCTGCTGGCCGTGACGGGCATGCGCATCAGCGAGGCCGTCGGTCTCGACGGCGACGACGTGTGCTGGGATGACGGGCGGCTTCTCGTCGAGGGCGCCAAGTTCGGCAAGTCCCGGTTCGTGGCCGTGGACTCCACCTGTCTCGACGCGCTCGCCGACTACACGCGGCGGCGTGACCGGGCCGTTGGTGTGCCACGGTCGCCCAGCCTGCTGGTCAGCAACACCGGCACCCGGCTCATCAACCAGAACGTCCAGCGCCGCTTCCGTCTCGTGGCTCGCCGGGCCGGGCTGGTGGCTCGCGCCGAACGGTGTCGTCCGCGTCTTCATGACTTCAGGCACCTTTTCGCTGTGCGGACGCTCACGGACTGGTACGCGGCGGGCGTCGATATCGGACCACGGCTGCCGTTGCTGGCCACCCACCTGGGCCACACCGATCCCCGCTCCACCTACTGGTATCTGACGGCCACCCCCGAGCTGCTCACCCTGGCCGGCGGCCGCCTCGAGCGGGCGGCACGGGCGCCACGATGACCGCCGTCGCCGCCACCCTGCAAGGGTTCTTCACCGAACGGCTGGCCCAACGTGGTGTCAGCCCCCACACCGTCGCCGCTTACCGGGACTCGCTCCGGCTGCTGGTCTGCTTCGTCCACGACACGACCGGCAAGCCGCCCTCCCAGCTCGACTTCGACGACCTCGACGCCGACACCGTCAGCGACTTCCTCCGGCATCTTGAAACGGTGCGCGGCTCCAGCGTGACCACGCGCAATGCCCGCCTCGCGGCGGTGCACTCGCTGTTCCGCTACGCCGCGCTCCGCCACCCCGAGCATGCAGCCACGATCGGACGCGTCCTCGCCATCCCCGCCAAGCGCCACGACCGCGCCCAGGTCTGCTTCCTCACAGAACCAGAGGTCGACGCCCTCCTGGCCGCCCCCGACCAGGCCAAGCGGACCGGGCGACGCGACCACACCCTCCTGCTGACCGCCATCCAGACCGGCCTGCGCGCCAGCGAACTGCTCGACATGCGCGTCGCCGACATCCACCTCAACACCGGACCCCACGTCAACTGCTTGGGGAAGGGTCGCAAGCATCGATCCACACCACTCAACCCGGAAACCGTCGCCGTCCTGGACCACTGGCTGGACGAGCGCGCCGGCTCGCCCTCCGACCCCGCGTTCCCCGGACCACGCGGCCAACGACTCAGCCGCAACGCACTCGGCCAGCTCGTCACCAAGCACGCCAGCACAGCGGCACCCGCGTGCCCGTCCCTCGCCGCCAAGAACGTCACCCCCCACGTGTTCCGGCACACCTGCGCCATGCGGCTCCTCGAGAACGGCGTCGACGTCACCGTCATCGCTATGTGGCTCGGCCACGAGAGCCTCCGCTCCACCCAGACCTACATCAACTCACACATGGCCCTCAAGGAACAGGCCCTCGCCCGCCTCACCCCACCCGGAACGACATGCGGGCGCTACACGCCCACCGACGACATCCTCGCCTTCCTCAACGACCTGTGATTATGCGAAGCACCACGAGCCGAGCACCACCCTCAGCGGCGGCGGCACTCGCCGTCCCTCAACGGACTGCGGATAAGCGCGGACTATGCATACGGCGAGAAGGCCAACCGCAAGCGCATGGCCACCGTCGGCGCCGTCTATGACCTGACCCCCGTCCCCCGAAGCCCGGAGGACATCCTCGCCAGTGCCGACGCCGCCGCCAGTCCCACATCGGCGCCGGTGGCCAAGGACAAGTGGCTCATGGCCAGCGTGGAGAACGACGCTGCGGCCGTCGTCGCCCAGGTCTTCGACGAGGGACAACGGCGCGACCCCGGCCATCAGCGGCCCTGGGTGGCCCTCGTCGACGGCAACAACCACCAGATCGCCCGGATCAAGGCCGAGGCCAAGGCCCGCAAGGTGCGCGTGCCGATCGTCGTTGATTTCATCCATGTGCTCGAGTACTTGTGGAGCGCGGCCTGGTGCTTCTTTGCCGAAGGAGACGCCGGAGCCGAGGCGTGGGTGGCCGACAAGGCCATGGCCGTGCTGCACGGGCAGGCCAGCACCGTCGCCGCCTCGGTCCGGCGCAAGGCCACGTGCCGTCGGCTCTGCCCCGCCGAACGGGCCAAGGCCGACACCTGCGCCGCCTACCTTTTGGCCAAGCGGCCCTACCTCGATTACCCGACCGCACTGGCGAAAGGGTGGCCAATCGCCACCGGCGTCATCGAAGGTGCCTGCCGTCACCTCGTCAAGGACCGCATGGACATCACCGGTGCCCGCTGGAGCGTCGCCGGGGCCGAGGCCGTCCTCAAGCTCCGAGCCCTGGGTGCCAACCACGAGTTCCCTGCGTACTGGCAGTTTCACCTCTCACGAGAGCTACAACGCGTTCACCAGG
>JALYYN010000021.1 GCA_030946525.1 Actinomycetota bacterium
CAGCCAGTCGCGTCAGCCCGGCGGCGGGTGCAACTCGGCCGCGCCCTGCGCCACATGCCGGCGGTGGAGGAGGCCTGGCTGGCCGGTGACATCAGCGAACCCCATGTCGGGCTATTCGCGTCTGTGCGCACACCGGCCACGGCAGACTGCTTCCGGCGGGACGAGGCGCTGCTGGTCGGCCAAGCCCGCCAGCTGCGCTACCGCCACTTCGCGCGCTGCCTGGCCTACTGGGCACAGCTGGCCGATCCCGACGGCACCGAGAACAACGCCGAGAAGCAGCACGCTGCCCGCCGCCTGCACCTCTCACAGGGCTTCGGGGGCACCTGGGCCCTCGACGGACTGTTCGACCCGATAGACGGCTCCATCGTGGCCGCGGCGTTGCAGCGCATCGAAGACGAGCTGTTCGCCGGCGACTGGGTCGACGCCAAGGCCCGGATCGGCGAGGAAGTCTGTGCCGCCGATCTTTCCCGCACCCCGGCTCAGCGTCGAGCCGATGCGCTGGTCGAGATGGCCCGACGAGCCGGCGCCATGCCGGCCGGATCCCGAAAGCCCGAGCCGCTTTTCACCGTGTTCGTGGGCTATGAGACGTTCGCCGGGCGCCTCTGCGAGCTGGCGAACGGCACCGTCGTGTCGCCGGGATCACTGGGGCGATGGCTCGACGGGGCGTGGGTCGAGCGGGTGGTCTTCGACGGCCCGAACCGCATACGGAACGTCGGCGCACGCCGCCGCCTCCTCACCGGGGCGACCAAGCGAGCCGTGGAGCTGCGCGACCGCGAGTGCTTCCACGAGTCCTGCGACACCCCTGCCGAGGCCTGCCAGATCGACCACGTGCAGCCCTGGGCCGCCGGCGGCCCGACCGTCGAGGACAACGGCCGGGCGGCATGCGGCTTTCACAAGCGCGATCGACATCGACCACGTCAGCCGCCGTAGGGGGCGGCCGTGACATGAGCTCAGTACCCGAGGCGGTCCAGGGACTTGGTCTGGCGCTGCCAGTCGGCGTCGACCTTGACGACCAGTTCGAGGTACGCGCCATCGCGCAGCTGGGCTCGCACCGCCTGGCCGACCTGCTTGAGGACCAGGCCGCCCTTGCCGATCACGATGCCCTTCTGGGATTCCCGTTCGACGAGGATCTCCACGCGGATGCGCGGCCACTCCCATTCGGTGACCCGGCAGGCGATCGAGTGGGGCAGTTCCTCCCGCACGACGGCCAGGAGCTGCTCGCGGACCAGCTCGGCAACCCAGAAGGCATCCGGCACGTCGGTGACCATGTCGTCGGGGTAGTACTGCGGGCCCTCGGGGAGACGGGCGACGATGGCTGCCACCAGCTGATCAACACCCTCGCCGGTGCGCGCCGAGATCGGGAAGTACTCGGCCAGGCCGAGCTCACCGGCCCGGGCCAGCTGGATGAGGACATCGGTTCGGTCGGCGATGTCAACCTTGTTGACCACGCAGATCGCGTCCTTGGGCAGCCTGGCGGCCACGAACCGGTCCCCGTTGCCGAGCGGCGCGGTGGCGTCGATCAGCAGGCAGACCACGTCGACCCCCGAAGACGCCGCCTCGGCGGTGGCGTTGAGCCGCTGGCCCATGGTGGTGCGGGGCTTGTGGATGCCCGGCGTGTCGACGAAGACGATCTGGGCATCGGGCCTGGTCAACACCCCACGGATCTCGGTGCGGGTCGTCTGGGGGGAGGCGGCCACGATGCTGATCTTCTCGCCCAGGATGGCATTCAGGAGGGTCGACTTTCCCACGTTGGGGCGACCGACCAGAGTGGCGAAGCCCGACCTCACTCGCGGTCCGAGACGGGTTCGAGCTTGCTGATGCGCACCCGGCCGATGCGCCGGCCCTGGACCCGCTCGGCCCGCAGGCGGCGGCCGTCGTAGTCGACCGTCTCACCCTCGGCGGGCACGTGGCCCAAAAGGAAATAAACAAGCCCGCCGACGGTGTCGTAGTCCCCTTCGGGGAACTCGGCGTCGAGCAGCTCGTTCAGCTCGTCGATCGGCATCCGGGCGTTGACCCGCACGTCGCCGCCGGGCAACGGTTCGATCGGCGGCTCCTCGACGTCGTACTCGTCGACGATCTCCCCCACCAGCTCCTCGATGAGGTCCTCCAGGGTGACCAGCCCCGCCGTCCCGCCGTGCTCGTCCACGACGATGGCCATGTGGGTCTTCTTCTTCTGCATCTCGGGTAGCAGCTCGGCCACCCGCTTGGTCTCGGGCACGTAGTTGGCCGGGCGGGCCAGCTCCCGCACCGGCGCCTCGGCCCGGCCGTCGCGCACCGCCCGCATGAGGTCCTTGGCGTAGAGGAGGCCGGCCA
>JALYYN010000039.1 GCA_030946525.1 Actinomycetota bacterium
GCACCCCGGCGGCATCCGGGGCCTCGTCGCCGGCATTTTCTCGCCCCACAGCCACGACGCCGCCGACTCGATCGACACCGCCCTGACGGCCAGCGCCGAGGGGATGCGGACGCTCAAGATCTCCCTGGTCGGCCTGGCGGTCACCGGGGCCCTCCAGGCGGTCGTGGTCGTCGCCAGCGGATCGGTGGCCCTGCTGGGCGACACCATCCACAACCTCGCCGACGCGCTCACCGCCGTGCCGTTGGGCATCGCCTTCCTGCTCGGCCGTCGCTCGCCGACCAAGCGGTACACCTACGGCTACGGCCGGGCTGAGGATCTGGCCGGGATCTTCGTTGTGGCCATGATCGCCCTGTCATCGGCGCTGGCCGGGTGGGAGGCCGTCCGGCGGCTGCTCCACCCGCGCGCCGTCGACCACATCGCCCTGGTCATGGTCGCCGGCGTGGTCGGCTTCGCCGGGAACGAGCTGGTCGCCGGCTACCGGATCCGGGTCGGGCGCAGGATCGGCTCGGCGGCACTGGTGGCCGACGGCCTCCACGCCCGGACCGACGGCCTGACGTCGCTGGCCGTGGTCGTCGGGGCCCTCGGCGTGGCCGCCGGCTGGCGGCTGGCCGACCCCCTCGTCGGCCTGCTGATCACCGTCGCCATCCTGTTCGTCCTCAAGAACGCCGCTCGCGACATCTACCGCCGACTGATGGACAGCGTCGAGCCCGCCCTCGTCGACGACGTCTGGCGCGTCCTCGCCTCGGTGCCCGGGGTCCAGGCCGTCGAGAGCGTCCGCATCCGCTGGATGGGACACGAGCTGCGGGCCGAGGCCGAGATCGTCTCGGACGCCGACCTCAGCCTGGCCGAAGCCCACGCCATCGCCGAGGAGGCCCACCACCGCCTGCTCCACGACATCCGTCGCCTCGCCGAGGCCACCATCCACACCAGCCCCTGCGACCACGACGGCAGCGACCACCACGCGGCGACCGCCCACCATTTCCCCGGGCGCCCCCGCCCCGCGGCGCCGATCGGGACCGGGCCCCTGGGCTGACGGTGGCGCCCGCGTCCTGCTCCCCACCTACGGCGCCCCGGTCCGCCGGTCCCCCTCGCCGGCCCGAGGTGTACCGTCGCAGTTGCGACGGGCGTGCGTGCCCGCACCGTGCTGGACGCTGCCGTCGCCGGCGGCACCCTCCCGGGAGCGTCGCCCCAAACCCTGGTGACGCCGGCAACGAGGAGCGCACGACAAGGAAGTCAGCGGCACGCTCTCGTGCGGCTGGGTGCCACGACATGGACACCGCGGACGTGACAATGAGAACAAGTGGAGGATGGCAATGGCTGAACTCGAGGTAGAGGGGGACGAGCTGATCCTGCGCCTTTCGGGCATCGAGAGGATCGAAGCGGCCCACGGCGATCTCCATGTCCAACTGTCGGCCGTTCGCAGCGTCGAGGTGCTCGACGACGCCATTGAGATGACGCGTGTGAAGACAGGTCTGAAGGTCGGGATGAGGGTACCCGGCAGGGCGAGCGTGGCCGTCGTGCGCCGCTCCGGCCACAAGATGTTCGTCGCCGTCCACCATGACACCCCCCGGGGGGTGCGGGTGCAGCTCGACGGCCATTCCTATGACGAATGGATCGTGGGTGCCGCCGATCCCGAATCCGTGATCGCCGGTCTCCACCTCCAACCCTGAGCCGGCCTCGCCAGGCGCTGGGGATGAGCGCGTTCCCGGCCGCCGGTTGCCAGATCGGCTTTTCCTGTCAGAACGCAGGCGCCCTTCACCGGATGTTCACCCAGCGGACGGCCGGCGGCCACTCTCGATCGATATATTCCGGAGGGCCGACCACAGCTGAAGATCGCCGAACAGGGGAGCAGCCTGCTTGAAATCCCACGGATGGCGACTCGGCGACACACCTGTCGAGCCCGCCGGGACGAACGTTCGAGTGCCATTGGTCCGATCGGGTCATAGGCTCCGGAGCACGACGGCATGACCGGAGGAACCCGGCAACCGGCCACCACAGTGCTCGTCGTCGAGGACGAGGAGTCCTTCGTGGACGCGCTGACCGTCGGCCTGCGCCGGGAAGGATTCCGTGTCGAGGTGGCCCGCGACGGGGCGGAGGCCCTCGATCGATTCGATGCGGTCCACCCGGATCTGGTCCTGCTCGATGTCATGCTCCCGACGATCTCCGGGATCGAGGTCTGCCGGCAGATACGAACGCATTCGCGCGTCCCCATTATCATGGTCTCGGCCAAGACGTCCGAGATCGACACCGTCGTCGGACTGGAAGTCGGCGCCGATGACTACGTGTCGAAGCCCTACCGCATGCGCGAGCTCGTCGCACGCATCCGTGCGACCTTGCGTCGAGCGCCACAGCCCGACCATGTCTCCACCGTCGCCGTCGTCGAGGTGGGCCATGTCCGCCTCGATGTCGAACGCCACGAGGTCTTCGTCCGCAATAAGCCGGTGAAGTTGCCACTCAAGGAGTTCGAGCTTCTCCAGACCTTGCTGCAGAATGCCGGGAGGGTCCTCACGCGCGACACGTTGATCGACCGGGTGTGGGGATCAGCCTACGTCGGCGACACGAAGACGCTCGACGTCCATATCAAGCGCCTCCGGGCCAGGGTGGAGCCTGACCCGGGCAGAGCAACGCCGATCGTGACCATCCGCGGGCTCGGTTACAAATACGAGCGTCCCGGCCGCCGGTCGCCGGGGTGTCGCCCTGAGGATCAGCTCTGACTCGGTCGTAGAGGCCGGCGCAGGCAAGGGCGCCGATGCACGGCTGTAGGCGAATGCGGGAGAACGGCTACGGTCGCCGAGATGGTGCCGTCGCCCAACGCCCATGCCGTGGCGGGTACAGATGCCATCTGAGCTCGCCCTGCTCGCCCGGGTGACCACAGGCTTCATGCTGGCCTTCCTCCTGGGTTTCGAGCGAGAGCTGCGGGGCTCGCCGGCGGGCGTCCGCACCTTCGCCCTCGTCGGTACCGGTACCGCGGCTATCACGGCGGTCACGCTGCAGTCCTCTCCTCAGGCCGTCGCCGGGGCGATTACCGGTATCGGCTTCATCGGCGCCGGTGTGGTCTTTCACGGCCAGGGTGAGTTGGTCCGCGGGTTGACCACGGCGGCCGCGGTCTTCGCCACGGCGGCGATCGGCGTCGTGGTCGGTAGCGGCCGGCTCCTGCTGGGCGCGGTGACCGGCGCAATCGCCCTCCTCACCCTCGAGCTGCGCTACGTGAAGCGGCTGGGAGTGTTGGATCCCCGTCGCTACCAGGACCGTTTCCGCTCCGATGTGGAGCCGCCGGAGCTTCCTGGAGACGACCGACCTCGCCCGTAGCGGCGAGCACTCCGGGTCGGCGTCGCTCCGGCCGCGCCCTACTCAGCCTGCGACCACTTCGAGGCGACACTCGAAGAGGCGCTCGAACAATGGACGCTTGCGCCGGGCGCCCCAGAGCTCCAGGTCCATGTCGCCATCGGAAGAGACCTCCAGGCGGATATGCGCGCCATCGATGAGGGTGTCGATCCGCTTCACCGCCGCCGACCTGCCGCGATCGAGCCCGTCCGCGATTCTCAACAGGGCGGCCAGGCGGGCGACGCTGTGGCGGGCGGCGGGCGGAAGCGAGCCGAAGGGCTGCTGAGACGTCCGCGGGCCACTGCCCCGGTGGGCCCGGGCGAGCGCGGTGAGGGCGTCGACCTCCTCCGGTGAGAAGCCGCGAAGTCGCCCGTGCTGGATCAGGTACGCCGTGTGCTTGTGGTGGGACGACGTCGCCACGTGCTCACCGATGTCGTGCAGCAGGCTGGCGTACTCGAGCAGCTCACGGTCGTCGGGGCCCAATCCGTGCAGCGAATGTGTCTGATCGAAGAGGTCGAGCGCGAGACGGGCGACCTGGCGGCCGTGCACCTCGTCCCAGTTGCAGCGCCGGCAGAGCTGCAGGACGGACGCGGCGCGGATGGCGCGAGGCTCATCGGTCCAGTCGGCGGCCGCATGGCGCGGGATGGCATCGAGGATGATGCCCTCCCGAAGCGCCCACTCGCCCGCGGTGACCGAATCGAATCCGAACAGCTCCATGGCGCTCAGAAGGAGCGTCGAGCCGACGGGGGCGATGTCGGCGCGACGACCCTCGATGCCGGGCAGCTTCGCCCGGTCGGTCGATGTGAGCCGGATGAGCTCCTCGTGCGCGGCCATGAGCTCGGCGCGGCTGAAGGAGAGCTGGTTGACCGACAGGGGGACGCTGCCGGAACGGCGGGCGGCCACGAGGCGGGCAAGGTCGCAGAAGGTCCCGCTGGTGATCACGGCCATCGTCGGGTGGAGATCGGAAACCGGGGCGGTGAGAGGGGCGAGTACGCGGGTGACCCTCTTACGCACGCGACGCAGGTCGTCCGGCTTCGGTGGATCACCGGTCACGAGCTCCGCCCCCAGGCGCGCCGCTCCGAGCTTGACACTGGTCGCCCATTGCAATCCGCCCATGTCGCCGACCATGAGCTCGAGACTGCCGCCGCCGAGGTCGAGGCACAGGGCGGGCCCAGGGTCGATGACGACGCTGGCCTGTACGGCTGCGAAGATGAGGCGGGCCTCTTCCGCGCCGCTGATCACCTGGACGTGGACCCCTGCCTCGGCGGCCATGCGGTCGACGAGCTCCCCGCCGTTCTCGGCTTCGCGGATGGCACTCGTCGCGCGCGCGAGGATCTCGTCGCTACCGGCGCCGGTCGCCAGTGCCCGGAACCTGGCCACGGTCGCAACAGCGCGGTCGGCCATGTCATCCGGTATTCGGCCCTCGCGAGCGACGGAGTCGCCCAGGCGCACCATGTCCTTCTCCTTGATCAGGGGGACGAAGGTCCGATCGGCGTGGGCGTCGACGACGAGGAGGCAGAACGAGTTGGTCCCCAGGTCCATGGCCGCGATGCGCATGCCCGGAGCGTACGCGGCCCGCCAGATGCGACAGCAACGCCGGTGGCGGGCGGTGGGATCAGACCGTCGAGGTGAGCGCGTCGAGAACCGGGCGCTCCCGGTCGTAGGTCAACAGGGCATCGGCCTCGGCGGTCGGGAGCCAACGAATCCTGTCCACTTCCCGGGAGGGGACAAACTCCCCCTCCACCGGCGTCATGGCCCAGTAGCGCACCATCTTCGGGCGGTCATGACGGTCCCGGTACGCGGTCCCGGGGAGCTCGGGTCCCGGATCGCAACGGAGGCCCGTTTCCTCCTCGACCTCCCGCAGCGCGGCAGCGAGGTGGTTCTCCCCGCCGGCCAGCTTCCCCTTGGGCAGCGTCCAGTCGTCGTAGCGGGGGCGGTGCACGAGCACGACCTCCAGGCCGAGCGGGGACCGTCGCCAGACCGCGCCGCCGGCAGCTTGAATGGTGGGGGGCCCGGCAGGCTGCGGCGCCCGGCGCCACCAGGTCACAGCCGGGCCCGACGCTTCTCGGCTTTCGCCGCCTTCCATGCCCGGCGCCAATTCTTCAGCCGGTCACGCGCTTCAGCCTGCTGGATCGCGATCAGCTTGGCGGCCGCGGCCTGCACCGGAGGATCGAGTGTGGTGGTGGCCGCCGCGGCGGCGTTCAGCCAACTCTCGGCAACGATGGCGTCATGATGGTCGCCGAGGACGGTCTGGAGGTCCGCCAACCGGCGAGCGAACGACGTCGCCTTTTTCCCGGCCACGGGTGCCACCGCCTCGGCGGCATAGCGTGCCCGCTTCGCTCGGATGCGCACCTGGTGAAGTTCGTCCGACGATGGTCGCGATGGGAGGCGGGAGACCTCCTTCCATAGGCTCGTCCAGGGCCGGGCGACGAGGTCGGGGATCAGCTTGCGACCGCGTGCGTGCGCTCCGTGATCGAAGCGCGGCTCCCGGGCGGCGGCGACGAGATCCTCCAAAAGGGTGATGTAACGGGGCGAGTCCAGTGCGATCGCCAGAGCGCCGCGAGCTTCGTCCCGTTCGGCCGCCAGCCTCCGGAACAGGGGGGCGACGCCTTCCGCCGACTGGCTCTCCAGGGCCGCCACCTGCCGCCGGAGACGCTCGTCCATGACGTCGGCATCACGAACGTCGCCGAGCAGGCGCGCGAGCCATTGCAGTTCCTGTCGGAGCCGGGCGACCCAGACGCCGTCCAGGACACTGCTGAAGGTTCGCAGATCGGATCGGAGCCGACGGGTCCCGACCCGAGCCTGATGCACGTCCTCCGGGTCGTCCCCGAGGCGCACTCCGGGGTCGTGGCGCAGGATCCTGACGACCGACGTCGCCACGGCCTGGGTCACCATGTCCGCCGTCGTCGCCTTCCGGCCGATCCGGTGGACCTCGACCTCGGGAGGGGCCAGCGCTCGAGGGCCGAGGGCCCGGATGACCTTCGGCGTCGGGTCGGGACTGCCGGCCCCCGCCGAGCGAAGACGGGCGACCAGGCATCCGAGCAGCTCGGCCGGCGCCCGTTCGTCGATCTCGACCTCGACCTCACGGAAGCGCGCCGCCACCCGGCCGCCGTGGATCACCGAGACCTCGTCGTCGACGATCTCGGCCACTCGCACCCCCTCGCCGTCGAGGACGTCGACGCCCGACCGCACCGTCTTCAGCCGGGCCACCGGAACCAGCGGCGTCCCGCGCAGGTAGGCCCGCAACACGGCGGTCGCTTCCGTCGGCATTCGGCTCGCCGGTCCGGGAAAATCGAGCTCACGGCGGACCAGCGCGGGCCCGTCGTCATCCTCGGGGAGCTTCACCGTCCACTCCGATCCGTTGCCGGAGCGGTGTCGGATGGTGATGCCCCAGCGGGCGAGGCGCAGGTCGGCGGTGTCGTAGTACACCGCGGTGAGCGTGCGGGGCGGCCTCGGCGCGATCGAGAGCCCAGCGACGTCGTCGCCGAAGTCGGGCAGCTCGAATCCGGCCCAGGCTCCGAGCTTGACCTCCCGTTCAACGGCCATCGGTCGCTCCTTGGGCT
>JALYYN010000067.1 GCA_030946525.1 Actinomycetota bacterium
CGGCGGCTTCACCAGCTACACCGAGGCCGAGCTCGCCGACCAGCTCGGCGGGTGGGTCCACGGCCAGGGCATCCCCAGGGTAAAGATGAAGGTGGGCACCGCATGGGGCAGCCGTCCCGAGCGCGACATGGACAGGGCCGAGGTGGCCCGCGACGCCATCGGTCCCGACGCCGAGCTGTTCATCGACGCCAACGGCGGCTACACCCAAAAGCAGGCCGTCCGCCTGGCCTCGCGCTACTCCGATCTCGGGGTGACGTGGTTCGAGGAGCCGGTGTCGTCCGACGACATGGCCGGCCTGCACGAGATCCGCGGCCTGGTGGCGCCCGATGTGGCCGCCGGCGAGTACGGCTACGACCTGGCCTATTTCCAACGCATGTGCGCGGCGGGGGCGGTCGACGTCGTGCAGGCCGACGTGTCCCGCTGCGCCGGCATCACCGAGTGGCTGCGTGTGGCCGCGGTCGCCGCCGGCCACGGCTTGCAGGTTTCCGGCCACTGCGCCCAGTCCCTGCACGCCCACGTCGCCTGCGCGGTCCCCAACATCCGCCACCTGGAGTACTTCCACGACCACGCCCGGGTCGACCGGCTCCTGCTCGACGGCGTGCTCGACCCCGACGGTGGGGTGCTGCGGCCCGACCTCACGCGGCCCGGCCTGGGACTCGAGCTCAAGGTCGCCGACGCCGCCCCCTACCGGCGAGCGGGATAGGCCGACGCCGTGGCGCCTCAGTCCCTGTCGTGGCGGTAGGTGAGCAGCGCGCCGGCGATGACGCCGGCCAGGGCGCTGACCAGCAGCGCCACCCAGAGCGGCGTACTGACCCGGGGCACGAGGAAGCGGACGGTGGTCGTCACCCGGTTCTCGAGGATGAAGATGACGGCAACGACGAGCAAGACCAGGCCGGCCACCTGCCGGGCGCTGAAGGGGAAGCGCCGCGAGGCGTTCTGTCGAGCCATGAACGGCCACTCTCCTCCCGGACCGCAGTTCGAAGACGAGGCACCGAGCCGTGCCGGAGGAGGCATCCATGCCCGACATCTGCGACCTGATTCTCGACGAGCACGGCATCTTTCGCCGTCGCTTCGCCGAGCTCGACGAACGGCGGGGCGAGGGGGCTGGCAGCGAGATCCTCGGCCGGCTGTGGCAGCCGCTGGCCGAACTGCTCGACCGCCACGCCAGCGCCGAGGAGGAGCTCTTCTACCCCGGCCTGCTCCGGCGCGGCGCCCATGGCGAGGAGGAGACCGACGACGCCGTACGGGACCACAACAAGATCCGGGACGCGGTGCGCGACGCCAATGACCGCGACGTCGGCTCGCAGGGCTGGTGGGAGGCGGTCGACCGCGCCCGAGAGGAGAACAGCGACCACATGGCCGAGGAGGAGCGCGGGCCCCTGGCCGACTTCCGGGTCCACACCGACGCCGCCGACCGCGACGCGCTGGGGGCCCGCTTCGTCGCCTTCAGCGCCGAGCACGCCGGCGGCCGGGGCATCAGCGGGGACGATAAGGACCCCGACGCCTACATCGAGGCCAAC
The DNA here is from genome assembly GCA_030946525.1 of Actinomycetota bacterium. Classification (GTDB taxonomy): domain Bacteria; phylum Actinomycetota; class Acidimicrobiia; order Acidimicrobiales; family AC-14; genus CADCTB01. Next base: position 1,521 of record JALYYN010000067.1, read on the forward strand.
ACCGAGCGGTAGCACGCGAACCGAACCGCGCCGACCGACGGCGACGCCTCAGGTCCGCGTGTGGCTGGGCGAAGGGGGCCCGACCGGGGCCTGGCCGTCTGCCAGACCGCCTCCCGGCGTCACCGCCCCGCCGCGGAGCGCGGCGGCAAAGCTGGACGTTCCCTGCAGGGCGACGACCTGGCAGGGCATCTCCACGCCCCGGGCGTCGAAGGCGGCCTTGACCGCTTCGATGGCCCGGCCCAGGGTGCGCCGAATTTCGAGCTGGCGGGCGTCGCACCAGAATCGCACGTCGAGGTCGACCGCCGACGTGCCGAACGCCAGGTACACGGCCTCGGGCGCCGGCTCGGCGAGGACCCCCTCCACGCCGGACAGCGCCTCCACGGCGATGGAACGTGCCGCCGCCAGGTCGGTCTCGTAGGCCACGCCGACGACGAAGTTCGACCGGACGTGGGGGCGCGCCGTCTGTACCTGGATCACGCCGGTGTACACCTTGGCGTTCGGGATGAGAACCCGCCGGCCGTCGAACGTGGCGATCACGGTCTCCCGGATGTTGATCTCCTCCACCGTGCCCGTCACGTCGTCCACCTTGATCTGGTCCCCGCCCCGGAACGGCTG
>JALYYN010000086.1 GCA_030946525.1 Actinomycetota bacterium
AGGTGCCTTCGACCCGGGGTCATCGGCGTGGCGGACGTGTTCTAGGGCCACGTCCAACAGCATCCGGACGTGGCCGTCCAGCAGCGAGTAATGCATCATCCGCCCCGCCCGGCGGGCCTTCACCACATGGTGGGCCCGGAGAAGGCGCAGGGCGTGCGAGGTCGTCGACTCGGCCATGCCCGTTGCCGCGGCCAGGTCGCACACACACAGCTCCCCGCCTTCCAACAGACTGGCCATGAGGCGCAGCCGGTTGGGATCCGACAGCAGCCCGAACACCTCAGCGAGTTCGTCGACGACGTCGGTGTCGGGCAGCGAGGCCTGGACCGACCGCACCCGTGCCGGATCGACGAGCCTGACGTCGCAGCCATCGAGCGCAATGGGTTCGGGCACCCGGTCTCCCTATCTCTGTACGACCATGCAGATGTTAGCTGACCGTCTCCCGGAGGGGTCCCGGGATCAGGCCAGGACGTCGCGTAGCTGGCCGAGACGCTCGGGGACGGCCCGGTACCAGACCCACCGGCCCCGCTTGTCGCCGACGATGAGCCCGGCCTCGGCCAGGATCTTCAGGTGATGGGACACGGTGGGCTGGGAGCGGCCCAGCGGCTCCACCAGCTCGCAGACGCACGCCTCGCCCGCTCCGGCCGACGCGATGAGGCTCAGCAGCCGGAGTCGGGCCGGATCGGCCAGCACCGCAAAGGCGCCGGCCAGCTCCTCGGCGCGGGCCTCCGTGAGGGGCGCCGCCAGCACCGCCGGGCAGCAGTCGTCGAGCGCCGGGACGGCCGGTTTGGTCTTGGTTGCCATCGCCACCTTTTCCATTGACATCGGTCTATACGTTTGCGAAACTTATAGACGTCCTTCAATCTAACGCAGGGAGCGAATCGATGTCCCGTGTCCAGCTCGCCCTCAACGTCGACGACCTCGATACCGCCGTCGCCTTCTACTCGTTGCTCTTCGAGACCGGACCGGCCAAGCTCCGGCCCGGCTACGCCAACTTCGCCGTCGCCGACCCGCCGCTCAAGCTGGTCCTCTTCGAGCAGCCGGGCAAGGGAGGCACGATCAACCACCTGGGCGTCGAGGTCGAGACCCCGGAACTGGTCGGCGCCGCCCGGTCCCGGCTGGCCGCCCAGGGCATGGCGACGGCCACCGAGGACGGGGTGGCCTGTTGCTACGCCCGCCAGGACAAGGTGTGGGTCGACGGGCCCTCGGGCGAGCCCTGGGAGATCTACACCGTGCTGGCCGACGTCGAGATGCCGGTCGGCCGGCTGCGCACCGTCGACCCGGAATCCGGTGCCGTCTGCTGCGCCACGACGACCGACGACGCCGGCGGAGCCGCGTCCGCCTGCTTCTGAGGAACAACTTGCCCGTGCCGAGATCGATCATGACCCCCGACCTGGCCCGTCGCGCCACCGCCGAGGCAGTCGGCACCGCCCTGTTGGTGATGGCTGTGATCGGCTCCGGCATCGCCGCCTCCGGGCTCTCGCCCGGCGACGTTGGGCTGCAACTGTTCGAGACCGCGGCGGCCACGGCGGCGGCCCTGGTGGCCATCATCCTGGCCCTGGGGCCGGTGTCCGGGGCGCACCTGAACCCGGTGGTGACGCTGGCCGACCGGGTCTTCGGGGGCGTGACCACCGTCGAGGCTGGCGTCTACTGCGGGGCCCAGGTCATCGGCGGGGCGGTCGGCGCCGTCGTGGCCAACGTCATGTTCTCGGTGCCCGCATTCGAACTGTCGACCCATGCCCGCAGCTCCGGCGCCCTGTGGACCAGCGAGGTGGTGGCCACCTTCGGGCTTCTGCTCGTGATCTTCGGGGTGGTGCGATCGGGCCGGGCCGCGGTGGCGCCCTTCGCGGTGGGCGCCTACATCGGCGGCGCCTACTTCTTCACCTCCTCCACCAGCTTCGCCAACCCCGCCGTCACCCTGGCCCGCACGCTGTCGGACACCTTCGCCGGCATCGCCCCAGGATCGGTCCCGGGCTTCGTGGCGGCCCAGCTCGTCGGCGCCGCTCTGGCCATCGGACTGGTGCGGCTGCTCTACCCCGCAATCGCCGCAGTTGCGTCGAACGTGGTCATGCCCCACCCGGGGCCCGAAGGCGATCCGCTGGCCTCCACCGCGCAGGCTGGCATTGGCGCGGCGAACACCCACCCTTCCCCGGCACCCGCCCGTGGCGCCGTCAGCCACACGTCCACCTGAGCCAGAGGAGACCCCGTGTCCGATACCAGTGTCCCCACCGAGCAACGGCTCGTCCTCAAGCTGGCCGCGGAGCGCCTGGCCTCTGAGTTCGGGGGCACCTTCAACAGCGCCACCATCGAGCTGTTCCTCAACACCAGCTACGACCAGTTCGCCGGCGACGCGAAGGTGACCACGTTCCTGCCCCTCATGGCCGAGCGCTTCGCCCGCCAGCGCCTCAAGGCCCTGGCCCGGGTCGAGGGCAAGGCCACCGACGGACTGCCCGTCGTGCTGTTCCTCTGCGTCCACAACGCTGGGCGCTCCCAGATGGCCCTGGGCTGGTTCAACCACCTGGCCGGGGACCGGGCCATCGCCTGGTCGGGGGGGTCGGAGCCGGGCAAAGAGGTCAATCCCGCCGCCGTGGCGGCCATGGCCGAGGTCGGCATCGACATCTCCGAGGAGTTCCCCAAGCCCTGGACGGAGGAGATCGTCCGGGCCGCCGACGTCGTCGTCACCATGGGCTGCGGCGACGCCTGCCCGCTGTTCCCGGGCAAACGCTATGAGGACTGGGTGCTGTCGGACCCGTTCGGCAAGAGCGTCGAGGAGGTGCGCCCGGTCCGGGACGAGATCGGCCGGCGGGTCGGCGAGCTGCTCACCACGTTGGGCGTGGCCACCAGCGCGGCCGGATGACCGCACGCTGATGTCCGTGCCGTTCTGGACCCGAAGCGGAACAGGACACGGTGGGAGAGCATTGAAGGCGGCTGCGTTCAACGTGACGACGGATGAGCGCAGGGGCGGCGGCGCCACCGGGTCCGGAATCGGCGCCGGCAGTCTCCCGGCCGGCGTTCTCAGCCCGACTCTTCGTTCCGATGTTCCTCTCGGGCCGGGCCCGAGTCGACCGCCTCGGCGAAGAGCATGAGCCAGGCGATGACCAGGCCGTTCAGCAGGAGGACGCAGAACAGGAGGAACTCGACCCGGCGAGGGAGGACCGTCAGGCCCAGGTCCCCCACCACGCCGGGAGCGAAGGCGACGACGCCGATGCTCGCGAACAGGACGGCGGCGATCCAGCCGGCCACCTCGTTGGCGCCGGGCGGGCTGTCGCCCGTGCGCCGCCCCAGGCCGAGGAGCAGGAGAACCGCCACCCCCGAGGTGATGCCGAACGCGGCCCGCCACAACGTGACGCTGGCTGGGTCGATGAGGGCGAACAGGCACATGACGCCCGGGAACGCGAGCTGCACGGACACCGCCGAGGCCCGCCGGAAGTGGTCCCGGTCGCCGAGCCAGTCCCGGAAACGGGCCTGGACGACGTACACCCACAGCCCGGTAACGGTGAGCGAGACGGTGGCGAAGGTGCTGTAGAACTGCTCGAACACGCTGCGCAACGTATCCGCCGGGGCCCTGCCTACGCTGGGCCGGGGATGAACAAGCGCCAGCTCACCGAGCGCCTCGCCGACGCCGAGCGGGAGACGGCGAGGTGCCGGGCCGAGGCCCAGGTGGCGGCCGCCGACGCGACCCGCCTCCGGGAGGCGATCGACGCCGTTCCCCATGGCGTCGTGGTGTGCGGGACCACCGGCGAGATCGTGCTGCGCAACCGCCACAGCGTCACCCTCCAGGGCGGCCGCCACGCCGCCGCCCTGGTCGAACAGGTCGTCGAGGAGGTGGTGGCCGCCGCCGGCGAGCGGCCGGTGGCGCGCACCCTGGAACTCCACGGGCCCCCGCCGCAGACGTTGGTCGTCACGGCCACACCGTTGGGCCCCCCTGACGAGCCGCTGGGCACCGTCGTCCTGGTCGACGACGTGTCGGAGCTCCGCCGGCTGGAGGCGGTCCGGCGGGACTTCGTCGCCAATGTCAGCCACGAGCTGCGCACGCCGGTGGGCGCCATGGGGGTCCTCGCCGAGACCCTGGTCGACGAGACCGATCCCGCCGTCATGCAACGGCTGGCCGGGCGCATCACCGGCGAGGCCGAGCGGGCGGCGCGCCTCATCGACGGCCTGCTCGACCTCTCCCGCATCGAGGCGGAGGGCGTCCACGACCGGCGCCGCCTCGACGTCGGCGCCCTGGTCGCCGCGGCCGCCGACCGGGTCGGGCCCCTCGCCGGCCGGCGCCGGGTGGAGCTGGTCGTCGTTCCCGCCAGCGCCGCTCTCGCCGTCGTGGGTGAGGAGGGCCAGCTCATCTCGGCCATCGCCAACCTCCTGGGCAACGCCATCAAGTACTCCGACGAGGCGTCGGCGGTGGAGGTGGAGGTCCGATCCGCCGAAGAGTGGGCGGAGATCGTGGTGCACGACCATGGCATCGGTATCCCGGCCAAGGACATCGAGCGCATCTTCGAACGCTTCTACCGGGTCGACCGGGCCCGCAGCCGGGAGACGGGTGGCACCGGACTGGGCCTCGCCATCGTCCGCCACGTCGCCGGCAACCACGGGGGCGAGGTGCTCGTGGAGTCCCAGGAGGGCATAGGGTCGACGTTCGTCCTCCGCGTGCCGGCCGAATGACATGGCGGCTCTCCGCCGACGATTGACATGGCGGCTCTCCGCCGACCGAGGAACACATGCCAGAGACACGAAGGGTCTTTCACGAGGAGCTCCTTCAGCTGCACACCGACGCGGTGCGGCTGGCCGCGCTCGCCTCCGAGTCGATCCAGGCCGGGACCGCTGCGCTCCTCGACTTCGACTTGGCCGCGGCCAAGGACGTCATCGCCGGCGACCGGGTCCTCGACGACCTCACCCACTCCATCGAGGAGCGGACCTACCTTCTCCTCGCCCGCCAGCAGCCCATGGCCGTCGATCTGCGCACGCTGGTCACCACCCTGCGGATTATCCACGAGCTGGAGCGCATCGGCGACCTCATGGTCAACGTGGCCAAGAGCGCCCGCCGGCTGTACCCCGGGCCCCTCGACCCCAAGCTGCGGGGCATCATCGACCGGATGCGCGACCAGGCCACCGCCCAGCTCCAGCTGGCCAGCGACACCTTCGCCGAGCGCGACCCGGCGAGGGCGGCCGCCCTGGAGGACATGGACGACGTCATGGACGACCTCCAGAAGGAGCTGTACCGGGCCATCTTCAGCTCGACCACCCACGACGAGGCCGAGGTCCAGCGCGCCGTCCAGATCGCCCTGCTCGGCCGCTACTTCGAGCGCATCGCCGACCACGCCGTCAACATCGGCGAACGGGTCACCTACATGGTCACCGGGGCCTTCAATTCCGAGTCCTGACCAGGCTCCATCGCCGGCCGCGTCGAACGACGGGCGGCCGGGCCGTGGGATGGTGGAGCACGTGACGGGTCCACTCACCATCCTCATCACCAACGACGACGGCGTGGCGTCGCCCGGCCTCGCCGCGCTGGTACGGGCGGCGGTCGGCCCGGGACGCCGGGTGGTCGTCGCCGCCCCGTCCGACGACCAGAGCGGCACCTCGGCCGCCGTCGCCCCCCGCCCGGCGGAGGGCACACCGGTCGAACGGGTTCGGATCGCCGGCCTGCACGAGCCGGGGTTCGACGATCTGGTCGCCTACGCGGTGTCGGGGCCGCCGGCGCTGGCCGTGCTGGCGGCGCGGTTCGGCCAGCTGGGCGCGGCCGCCCACGCGGCCACGATCGTCGCCTCGGGGATCAATCTGGGCCCCAATACCGGCGCCGCCGTGCTGCACTCCGGGACGGTCGGGGCCGCCCTGGCCGCCGCCAACTTCGGGCTGTCCGGGCTGGCGGTGAGCATGTCCACCATGCGCCCCGTGCACCTGGCGACAGGCACCGTGGTCGCCGCCGCCGCCCTCGACCGGCTGGCCGCCTCGCCGCCGGGGACCGTCCTGAACGTCAACGTCCCCGACGTCGCCCTCGACCACATCAAGGGGATCCGCCAGGCCCCCCTCGCCCGATTCGGCGCGGTGGAGGCCGTCGTGGCCGACCGGGGGAAGGAGCCCTTCACCATCCAGTTGCGGGGCCAGGACCGCGAGGCCGACGCCGGCTCCGACAGCGCCCTCCTTCGGGACGGCTGGGTCACCGTCACCGCGCTGCTCGGGGTGCGGGCCGACGAGGGCCTCGACCTGGCCGACGACATCGAGCGGGCCATCTCCCGCGCGGCCTGATGGCCGAGCCGACCGCCACCATCCTGGTGGTGGAGGACGAGGAGTCGTTCGTGGAGGCGCTCACCGTCGGCCTGGCCCGTGAGGGGTTCCGGGTCCGGGTGGCCCGGGACGGCGCCGAAGCGCTGGAGCTGTTCGACCTGGTCCGGCCGGACCTCGTGCTCCTCGACGTCATGCTCCCCCGGATCTCCGGCATCGACGTCTGCCGGGAAATCAGGACCCGCTCCCGGGTGCCGATCATCATGGTCACGGCCAAGTCGTCCGAGCTCGACACCGTCGTCGGCCTGGAGGTGGGCGCCGACGACTACGTGTCGAAGCCGTACCGCGTCCGGGAGCTCGTCGCCCGCATGCGCGCCGCCCTGCGCCGGGCGCCCACGGAGGACGGGCGCGACGGCTCCGGCGTGCTGGAGGCCGGCGATGTCCGGCTCGATGCCGAGCGCCACGAGGTCTTCGTCCGCAACCAGCCGGTCGGCCTGCCGCTCAAGGAGTTCGAGCTGCTGGAGGTCCTGCTCGACAATGCCGGTCGGGTCGTCACCCGCGACGTCCTCATCGAACGGATCTGGGGCCGGGACTACGTGGGCGACACCAAGACCCTCGACGTCCACATCAAGCGCCTGCGGGCCAAGGTGGAGGCGGACCCGGCCAGGCCCCGGTCGATCGTCACCATCCGGGGGCTGGGCTACAAGTTCGACACCCGTCCCCGTTCCTGACCGGCGGCGTTCACCTTCGGTTCATCCGACCGGCGTAGAACAGCGGGCGAAGGCCTTCCCCCGGCTCCGTCGCACCTCGACCGCGACG
>JALYYN010000123.1 GCA_030946525.1 Actinomycetota bacterium
CACCGCACTCTGGAGGTGACCGCGGCCGGGCCGGACTTCCGGGCCGGGCCGTTGATCGTCTCCTACCTGTGCGGTCCCGACAACGAGCGGGACTACCGGGCCTTCGCCCACATCACCGCCGAGGGCGCCGGTCGCCTGTGGCACCGCTTCCGGCAGGATTCAGCCCTGGCTTCCGCCCTGGCCGCCCTGGTGTCCGATCCCGCCGGGGCGGCGGGCACCTACCGCCGAGGGCTGCGCTGTGTCCGGTGCCGGCGGCGGCTGACCCACCCCGATTCCATCGAGCGGGGCATGGGCCCCAGCTGTGCCCGACAGCAGCCGGTTGTCGCCGCGCTTGAGAAAGCCGACGCGACGTGAGGGCCTCAGGCCGAGACCCGATCGCCGACCGCAGTGCTGGCCGCCGGCGGCGGCGCCGGCAACCCCAGGTCGGAGATCGCCCCATCGAGCTCGGCCGACAGCGCCCCCAGGGGTGGACCGATCTCGGGCGCAGCCTGGACACGGAGTTGGTCCGAGCCGACGTGGGTCCTGACCTTGCCGGCGCCCAACGGTGGGCCTTCGATCACGGCCTCACCCATACTCCCGACCTCACGTCTGCGGTCCCCGTGATCGAGCCCCCGGCGCTCGACGGGTTGGGCATCGACATGTAGGTCGATGCCCGGGAGGACGGGACAGGTGCGGACGGGTGCGATCGGCATGGTGCGACGTTTTGGTTGCCGATCGAAGGGGCTCCAACCGGGCGGGCCATCGGTACCCCTGCGCCGATTTCGGGCAGGCGGGACCTCCACTGGTGCCCGACAACGGATCCCACGAAGAAATTTGGGATTTCTTTGTGGCGTTTGGCCCGGTCGCACACCAGTAGAGGGTATGGGCACTTTTTCCGAACCGCTCAGCCAGCCGCCCCGTTGCGGCTCGGTCCCGGCCCCCGCCGAGAAGCGACGGCCGGCCGTGGAAGTGGGCATGGGCGTGGGAGCGCAATCATCGCCGCGCCTCTGGCACTGTTGGCCGTCGGCGGCCTCCGCCTCCCGATGGCCGGCGTCCCCGGCCGGCACCCGAGCACCGTCGCGGTGTCGGATTCTCCCGCGGAGATGCTGGCATCTACCGGAAGGCGCCGACGGCGATGGTGACGCCGTGAGGGACGTCACCAGCCCGGCGGACGCCGTGTTCGGGGCAGCCAACTACCTGCGCCAGCTTCGGTCCGGGACCGGGACGCGTCACCTCATACCCTGTGGGTCACCGGCCCCGGGGGGACGCCTCAAGAGCCGCTGCGAGCCCCCGCTGCGCTCCGGTTCTCGCTGGGGCTCCGCCCGGCCCTTGACCCACCCCGGGAGACTGAGCGCCGTCGCGCCCAGCGATCCGATGGCGCTCTCCGCCACTTTCGTGGCAGCCGTCGGATCGTGACGGCCACCGGGAAATAAGGACGTCGGACATGTCAGGCAGCTGTGGCAGGTGGTCGGCGGCGACGTCCGGGTCGCAGTCGACGGGGCCGAGTGGTGGGGAGCGTCGCTCAGCGTCCTCATCGCCGCCGTTCACCACCCGGACGCCCTGGCTACCCGCCAGCCGGAGAGCGATCCGGTGGAGGTGGCCCGAGACGTGCTCGCCGACGTCGCCGAGCTCTACGCGGCGGCGGCCGTTGCCGACGCCCAGGCCCGGCACGCCGACCCGGGGGATCGGCCGCGCTCGGTCTCGGTACGGCGAGACGGTGCTGAGATCGTGTTCGCTCCGGGCGTCGACGTGGCCAACCTGGCCCGGTGTCTAAAACTCTTCGCTTCGGCCGTCGTCGACCCCGGCGGAGCCGACGCCGCCGCGGCCCGGGGAGCGACCGCGTACGCCGGTTCGGAGTGGTCGGCCGACATCGGCAGGGCGTCCGGGACGCTGGGTGCAGTTGACCGTCCGCGCCAGCGACGCACCAGATCCGAGCCGGCCGCCGTCAATGGCAGCCATGATCGCCGCGCGACATCCGATCACGGCGCGGATCGGTGAGCGCGCTGCGCCCTCGGCCCGGCGGTCGTGTGGTCCGGAGTCCGGGCTGGGAGCCGCCCCGTGCGATCGGGTCACGCTCGGTGCTCGATGCCGCCCGGTCCTATGGAGCGGAGGTATGGCCGATCTGAGTAGATCCGAGTGGATCAAACACCGTTTGGCCGAAGCTCCGCCTCTATCGGCTGAGCAGTTGGTCCGCTTACGCCCGATCCTGTCCAACGGACTTCAATCGCTTCAGGATCAAATCGACGACTTCCCCTCAGCGTCGTCGAACGATGTAGCCGGATTGCCATTAGACACCGGATTACTTCCCGCTTCTGTTCAAGCGTCAGAGTCGTCCACCGGCTCGCAGAATTATTTGCGAGCTCGTAGACGACACTCGGCACGTCGTAGCGCCTGATTCGGCTCTCCAATACTTGGATCTCGGTAAGTAGGTTCGCCTCGATCCGTCCCAGGGAGGCGGGAGTTATCTCCCCCTTCGCTGCAGCATCGCAGAATCCCTCCAGCCTCGCTCGCTTATCCGCAATGGCGTCGAGCACGGCACCAAAGTTGTCGTTCGGCGCGGCGAACAGCGCTAGGGCATCGGGCTGGGACAGCCGTCCGATGATCAGGGCTTCGATAAGGTCATCGACCCATTCCATTTTGCGAGCCACGCAAAACTTCTTACACATATATGCCATGTAACCGCCGCGCTGCGGCTGTACCTTGACTATCCGGCCACAGACGCCGCAAGTGGCAATGCCCGAGAGCAGGTACTTCACGGCGTGCTCGTTGGTAGTCTTGCGGCTCGGATCGTCCAACCGGGCAAGACACTGACGAAACGTGGACTCGTCAAGGATCGCCGGCCAGTCTGCCGGCCCGATCACTTTGCCTTGATGAACGCGTTGAGAAACGTAGCGTGGATTCGTTACGAGCCGCTTGATCTGAGTCGATTGCCACTCCCCGCCCCGAGGCGGTAAAACACCTCGACGATTATAGTCCTCAGCGATTGAATAGCAGGACTCCCCCGATAGCACCCGCCGAGCAGTCGCACGAACGAGTGCAGCTTGCTCCTTTTGGATCACCTGGCGGAGAAGAGCGCCGGTATGAGGGTCATATTCACGGACGTAACCAAAGGGCAGTTTCCCGTGGGGCCGTCCGTTGACGGCATTCGCCCGAACCGTCCTGAGTATCCGGTCCCGCGTCACGTCCGACTCGCGTTCTGCCAGCAGGGCGTCCAGGCCGGTGGTGAAGCGGTCGTCCGTTCGGGATAGATCGTATGTGCGGCCGGAGTACGACCAGAGGACCCCGGCACCCCGGCAGAGTTCACGCAGGCTCACGTAGTCCTGGAGGTCACGCTGGGCACGCGAGCACTCCCACGTAATGAGCACGTCGCACCCTCCGCTCGCCACGAACTCCCTGAGCTGTCGGTAGGCAGGCCGCTGCTTCTTGGCGTAGCGGGAAGCGGACTTGTCGTTGTCGCAGAAGACCTGCACGACCCGCCAGGCCTGCCGTTCACACACGGCGAGGCACTCGGCTTCCTGCTCAGCGACGGAGCGGCCTAGGGCCTTCGGATCGCTCGACACCCTGGTGTAGACCGCGGCCCGCACGAGGCGAGAGACTAGCACCGTATCGGGCCAACATTATCGCCGGACACGACGAGCAGATGCGAAAGTCCGGATGCCCGGAAGTCGTCCGTCACCTCCGGCCGCTCGTCGCGGCCGTCGCCCAGCACGAAGCCGGCGTAGAGGGCGCGCCGGTCGGGCGGCATGGCCGCCACACCGCCCAGCAGGGTGCGCCGCAACCCGTTGGCCAGGCGGCTGGGCACGTCGCCCGTTGACGACGCGGACGCGGCCGACACCGTCATCCGGGCGGCGATGTGGGCCCGGGCCAGCCGCTCGCGGGCTGCGGCGGGCACCGGCTGAAGCTCGCCCCGCAGCGTGACCCGCTCGCCGGCCAGGTGGTCGCGCAGCACCCGGGCCGGCGACCCCCGGGCCCAGGCCTCCACCCGCTTGCCACCGATGCGGACGTCGACCCGCAGGGCGCCGGCGGCGTCGGCCGGGTCCCCGACCAGGGTGGCGACGCCCGACCAGGGCCCGATCGACGGCGGATGGAGCCCGTCCCACGCCCGGGCGCCCAGCGCGGACGCGGCCAGGGCCACGCCGATGACGAGGAGCGTCGGGCGGCGCACGGCGAGCGCAATGGCCACCAGCACGAGCGCGGGCACCAACGGCAGCGGCCGGGCCACCCATGCCCCGGCCGCGGCGGCCACCGCCATCACGATGGTGGCGAGGTCGCTCATCGGCCGCCGACGCCGGTCACAGACACCCACGGCCTACGGCCTGCAGCGGGCGACGCATGCGAACCGCCGGCGCGGCCGCCCTCGCCGGCGGAGCCGGCCACCGTCCGGCTGCCCGCGCCGGTCCGGGTCACACCTTCACCAGGGGCCGCAGCGCCTCCAGCTTGGCGGGGCCGATGCCGGGCACATCGAGCAGCTCGGTGACGGAGCGGAACCGGCCGTGGCTCGCCCGGTAGGCCAGGATCGCCGCGCTGGTGGCCGGACCGACCCCGGGCAGGGCGTCAAGCTGCTCGGCGGAGGCCGCATTGAGATCGACGGGGCCGCTCGCCGCCGGCGCCTTGGCCGCCCCCGTCGCCGGCGCGGCGCCGGATGGGACGGCTGACGGGGGGTTCTCGCCCTTCCTCGGGACGTAGATCCGCTCGCCGTCGGCCACCCGGGCGGCCAGGTTCAGCTGCTCGACATCGGCCTCGGCCGACGTCCCTCCGGCGGCAACGATGGCGTCGGTGACCCGGGCTCCGTCACGGACCGCGTACACGCCGGGCCCGTTGACCTGGCCGGCGACGTCCACGGTGACGGTGACCGGCGGGACCGACGACGACGACCCCGTTGGCAAGGGCGACGGGGACGACGAGGGCGACGACCGGGAGGGCGACGACGCCGCTGTCGTGGGCCCGGCGGCCGCTGCGTTCGAGGGCGCCGATCCGGGCTGGGCGCGGGGAAGGGTGAGGGTGGGCGCCGGCGTGGAGGAGCGCAGGAAGGCGAGCCCGATGGCGACGACCACAGCGACGGCCAGGGCGCCACCGCCGATGGACACCGCCGGTCGGAACCAGGCGGCGCGGCGCCATGCGGCCACGCGGTCGGCCCACGACCGCAGCGGCAGGGATTGGAAGAGATCGGCCAACGGGCGCGCACCCCCGACGGGAAGGACCGTGAGGGGGGAAGCGACAGCGGGGGAAACGGCAGCGGCCGCAGGCGGCGGGCAGGCTCAGGTTAGAGGACGGGGGGCCGGTTCCGCCAGGGGTCGGGCGGTCAGGGCGAACCCGCGCCCGTGGCCTCTGCGGCGAAACGATCGGCGGCGGCCTCGGCCTCGACCTCGAGGGGGATGAGGCGGTATGCGGCCACGTGCCCGAAGCCCTGCCGTCGCCAGTCCAGGTAGGCGCCGACGTACTGGCGGAGGAACCGCCCGTAGCCCAGTTCGCGCCACTGGCGGACGTGCTCCTCCTCGTGGCGCAGCAGGCGGGCGTCGCCGGCCCAGCGCCGCCGGACCGAGATCACCGATCCGATGGTGATGGCGGCCGAACCCGGCGGCACCGGTCCTCCGATCCAGATCCAGTGGTCACCCCGCCGACGAATCGCCACCTCTTCAGTACAGGCGGGAGGCCAGGGCCCGTCGATATCCGGGGGTCCGCGGGTCGTCGGCGCCGAGCAGTTCGAGCAGGTCGACGAACTCCCGCCGAGCTTCCTCGTCGGCCTTCACCCGCTCGAGGAGGCCCTGCAGGCGACTGTCGACGTCGGCGCCGTCCGCGCCACCGGCGGCGCCCAGCCGGGCCGCGGCCGCCACCCGGCGCGAATCGGCCGTCTCCGGGATCCGGGCCAGGAGCGCCAACGCCTCCTCGCCCTCACCCCGCGCCGCGAGCAGGTCGGCCAGCGCCACCACCGCGCCGGCGTGGTCGTGCTGCAGTTCCAGGGCCTGGCGAAGCGACGCTTCGTCGCCCGCCGCCACCAGCTTGTCCGCCTCCGACGGGACCGGCGCCAGGCCGTCGACGAAGGCCTGCACCGCCGGCTCGGGCAGGGCGCCGATGAAGGAGTCGACCACCTTCTTCTCCGCGATGGCGAACACCGCGGGAATGGACTGGACGGCGAAACTGGCGGCCACGTTGGGGTTGTGGTCGATGTCGACCTTGGCGAGGGCGACCTTGCCGCCGGTGCCGGCCACCACCTTCTCCAGGATGGGCCCGAGGGTCTTGCACGGCCCGCACCACTCGGCCCACAGGTCGACCACGACGGGCACCCGGGTCGAGCGGTCGAGGACGTCGCGTTCGAAGGTGGCGTCGGTCACGTCGCTCATTGGACGAAGTCAACCATGTTCCGACCCCGTCGATTCCGCCTGCGCACCGCTACCGTGGAGCCATGGACGCCGCCCCGGGCCTGTACGAGCTGCGAGCCGAGCCGGACATGGACGGCCCCGTCCTCGTCATGGCCCCCGAGGGCTGGATCGACGCCGGCCTGGGAGGCGGCGGCGCGGTGGCTGCGCTGCTGGCGGCCATGGAGACCGAGGTGGTGGCGTCCTTCGACGTCGACCGCCTCCTCGACCACCGGGCCCGGCGGCCGGTCTCCCACATCGTCGACGGCGTCTACACCGATCTGGTCTGGCCCGCCCTCGACCTGCTGGCCGGCCACGACCGCGACGGCAAGGCGGTCCTGGTCCTGGCCGGGCCCGAGCCCGACCACGAGTGGCGCGCCTTCGCCGCCGCAGTCACCGAGCTGGCCCAGCGCTTCGGCGTCCGGCTCCTCGTCGGCCTGGGCGCCTTCCCCGCCGGGGTGCCCCACACCCGCTCGGCCCGCCTGGCCGCCACCGCCAGCACCACCGAGCTGGCCACGTCGGTGGGGGTGGTGTCGGGGGCGGTCGAGGTGCCGGCCGGCATCATGGCCGCCATCGAGGCATCGTTCCGGGAGGTGGACATCCCCGCGGTCGGCATCTGGGCCCGCGTCCCCCACTACGCCGCCTCGCTCCCCTACCCCCCTGCCAGCGTCCAGCTCCTCGAAGGCCTGGGCCAGGTGGCCGGCATCCACATCGATACCCCGGAGCTCGTCGAGGCGGCCGAGGCCACCCGCCGGAACCTCGAGGAGCTGACGGCCAACAGCGTGCAGCACATGGCCCTGGTCCGCCAGCTCGAGGCCCAGGTCGACGCCGAGGCCGAGGGCGGCCAGGGCGAGGGGCAGGAGGAGGCGACGGCGGCCGGGTGGGGCGTCCTGCCCAGCGGCGACGAGCTGGCCGCCGAGGTCGAGCGCTTCCTCCGGGAGGAGCCCGGCTAGCCGGAGGCGGCGAGGCGGGGCAGCACGAAGTCCAGCTCGGCGCGCATCTGGCGCACCCGCTCGTCGACGACCATCGAGCCGTGGCCGGCGTCGAACCGGTACAGCTCCACCTCACCGTCCCGGCCCCGGAGGGCGTCGACGTAGTTGAGCACCTGCTGGATGGGGCAGCGGCTGTCGTTGTCCCCGGCGATGACCAGCACCGGGGCCCGCACCCGGTCGACGTAGGTCAGCGGCGACCGCTCGACGTAGAGGTCGCCGACCTCGTCGGGACCGCCGCCGAACAGGGAACGGTCGAAGGCCTGCAGGGTCGGGGCCTCGTCCCGGAACGCGGTGACGTAGTCGGCCACCGGCACCGCCGCCACCCCCGCCTTCCACCGCTCCGGCTCCCGCCCGAGCGCCAGCAGGGTGATGTACCCGCCCCAGGACCCGCCGTCGATCACGGCCCGCGCCGGGTCGGCCACGCCCTCTGCCACCAGGGCGTCGAGGCCGGCGACGACATCCTCGACCTCGGGGAAGCCGGGATCGCCGATGAGCGCGTCGCGGAAGGCGGTACCGTACCCGGTCGACCCGCGGTAGTTGACCATGGCGACCGCCAGGCCGTGGTCGACCCAGGCCAGCACGTCGGGCATGAAGGCGTCCGAGTAGGCCCAGGTCGGCCCGCCGTGGACCAGCATGAGGACGGGATGGGGCCCGTCGCCCTCCGGGGCGGCCACGAAGCCGTGGATGCGCTGACCAGCCGGGTTGGCGAAGGACCACGAGCGGTACGCCACCCCCGCCGGCGGCCGCGGACCGGGCGGGGCGACGATCTCCACCCCCTCCAGGCTGGTCACGGTGGGGGGCACCGCGCCGCTGGCCATGCGGAGCCACACCGTCCCGTCGGGGCGCACGCCCGCGCCCGAGACGGTCCCGACCGGGTGGTCGAGCGCCTCCAGCCGGCCCGATGTGAGGTCGAGGGCGTGGAGACGGCTGCGGCCCTCGTGGTCGTGGACCAGGAGCAGGGCCGAGCCGTCGGGCCACCAGTCCTCGATCTCGACGTCGCCCGGCAGGTCCAGGGCGTAGTCGCGGCGCCCGCCGGTGCCGAGGTCCCAGACGGCCGGGCGCTGGAGGCCGTCCTTCTCGTGGATGAGGGCGACGCGCTCGTCGCCGCGGACCGGCGACCACCCGGCCACGGCCAGGCCCAGGCCGGGACCGTCCCACTGATCGCCACGGACGTCGCCCGTGTGGCGGTCGACCACCCGCACCGCGGGGTGGATCATGTCGCCGTGCTCGGCGTGGACGAGGGCCAGGAGCGTCGAGTCGCGGGACAGCCCGGCCACGTCCACCGACTCGACATGGTGGTGCAGGAGGCGGGCGGGCGAGTCGCCATCGACGACGTAGACGGAGAACCCCGCGTCGTCGGCGGTACCGGCGACCACCACGCCGTCGCCCAGGGCCAGCCCCGCGCTCCAGGCGTCGGGCACCCCGGGGGCGAGCGGCCGGGGACCGGAGGCTTCGCCGGTGAAGTCCTCGACCAGCCAGTGGCCGACCTCGTCGCCGGTGACGTCGTGGAACCAGACCACGCCCCCGCCGTCGGGAGTGGCCGCCCCACCGGACACGCCGATCGGGTCGTCGGTCACCTGGCGGCGCCGTCCGGTCGACCGGTCCCACGCGTAGACCTGCCAGGCCCCGCTCTCGTTCGAGGACAGGACCATGCGCTCGGGCGCCTCGCGGGCCCAATGGGGAAACCCGACGGACGCGGCCCGGAACCGCTGCTCCCAGGGCTCGGTGTCGATCAGGTCACCAGGTTGATCAGCTTGGGCGGCCGGGCCACGACCTTGCCCGGCACCTTCTCCGCCAGGGCGGCCTGCACCTTCTCCGACGCCAGCGCCAGGCGTTCCATGGCCGCCTCGTCCACGTCGGCGTCGACCTCAATCCGGTCGCGCACCTTGCCGTTGACCTGCACGATCATCGTCTCCCGCAGGGCGGCGGCCAGGGCGGCGTCGAAGGTGGGCCAGGACAGGGTGTGGACGTGCTCGCCGGGATGGCGCCGCTCCCACAGTTCGGCGGTGACGTGCGGCGTCATCGGCGCCATCAGCAGCAGCAGCGTGTCGACGGCGTCGTCCAGCGTCTCCCCCATCGCCCCGGCCTGGACGTGCTTGTGCAACAGGTTGGTGAACTCCATGCACGCCGCCACTGCGGTGTTGTAGGACCACCGGTCGTAATCCTCCGACACCCGGGCCACCAGGGCGTGGCGGGCCCGGCTCAGGTCGCCCGGAGGGACGGTTGCGCCGGCGACCGCCGTCACCCCGCCGGTGGCCAGCCGCCACACCCGGTTCAGGAACCGGCCGCACCCGTCGATCAGGCTGTCTGTGGCCGAAGGCCCGCCGTCGGTCTGCTCGCTCCAGTCCACGTCGTCGGCCGGGGGGCCCACGAACAGGTGGAACAGGCGCAGGGCGTCGGCGCCGACGGTGTCGAAGTACTTGGCCGGGGCGACCAGGTTCCCCTTGGACTTCGACATCTTGGATCCGCCCATACGGATCATGCCCTGGGTGAACAGGCGGGCGAACGGCTCGCGCAGCTCCTTGGGGGCGACGCCCAGGTCGGCCAGGGCCTTGGTGAAGAACCGGGCGTACATCAGGTGCAGGATGGCGTGCTCGATCCCGCCGATGTACTGGTCGACCGGCAGCCACTTGGCGACGACGGCCGGGTCGAACGGGGCCTCGGTGTTGTGGGGGTCGGCGAAGCGCAGGTAGTACCAGGACGAGTCGACGAAGGTGTCCATGGTGTCGGTCTCGCGCTCGGCCGGGCCGCCACAGATGGGGCACGTGGTGTGCAAGAACCCCGGGTGGTAGCGCAGAGGCGACTCACCGGTGGGCCGGAACTCGACGTCATCGGGGGCCAGTACCGGGAGCTGCTCCTCGGGCACCGGGACGACGCCGCAACTGTCGCAGTAGACGACCGGGATCGGCGCCCCCCAGTAGCGCTGCCGGGAGACGAGCCAGTCGCGGAGCCGGTAGTTGACGGCCTCCTCGCCGCGGCCCTCGCGGTCCAACCACTCGACGATCCGCTCCAGGGCGTCGCGGTTGTGCAGGCCGTCGAAGTCAGGATGGGAGTCAACGATCGGCCCGTCGCCCGCGTAGGGCAGCTCCTCCCCCCCGCCCACCAC
>JALYYN010000274.1 GCA_030946525.1 Actinomycetota bacterium
TCGACCGGATCGCCAAACAGTCCGGCCTCACCCTCAGCCCCGCTGCCTGAGCCCTACTCGGGCGCCCGAGAAGTCGACCATCAAACTTGACTCACCGACAACAGAACATGAAGGCCAAGCTTCCTAGCGGTTTGACTCGACTAGTTCGGAGCGCTGCGTGTCCGTGCTGGAGCCGCATCCAACGAGAAGGACGCCTGCTGCGACTACCACTGCCCATCGCTTCATGGTCGGCTTCCCGTCAGTCCTGAGAGTTCCGGATAGTATGCGCAGCCCATTCCAAGGGTCCGGTGCCAAGGTTATGCCGGCTCCTGCGACGTCACCGCGGCTTACGTTCATTCTCCTCCAGCGATCGAGCGCCGGCTCGGACGGAGGTAGAGGCCGCTACTGCGCTGGTGCCGAAGTGGGCTCGATCGGTTGGTCGGAGGATGCCTGTCGCCTCGGGCGTCGATCGGTGGAGAGCCGCGAGCTACCGTGATATCCGTGCGGTCCAAGACTGAATGCGAAACTCGATGAGTGGGCGTCGAGCGGCTGGCAAAGGTCGAGCCGACCGTCGTCGGCGCGTCTTCGTGGTATCCGGTAGAAATGATCGGGCGACCGAGTTCCTGGCAAGGCTTCTGGAGACCGTCGGGCTCAGGATGATCGAGTGGGAAGAAGCAGTGCGGGAGACCAACCAAGGGTCCCCGTACATTGGTGACGTGGTGCGGGCCGGCATGGCCATGGCGCAAGCTATCATTGTTCTTTTTACGCCGGACGACGTAGCGTGCCTTGACCCACGGCTGCGCGACGCCCATGAAGAACCGCCGGAAGAGGAGTTGCGCGGACGCGCTAGGCAAAATGTGGTTTTCGAGGCAGGACTCGCACTCGCTCGAGATGAGCAACGAACGGTCCTTGTGCAGGTCGGTCAGGTTGAGGGCTTCACCGACATCGGCGGTCGTCATGCGGTCAGGCTCGATGGTACTCCCGAGCGCTGCAAGGAGTTGATCGAGCGGCTCACGCTCGCCGGGTGTGTCGCCGACCTGCGGGGAAATCGATGGATGCGCTCTGGCGACTTTGGGGGCGCAGTCCTTCCTCCCCAACCTTATCGGCTCACGGCCGGTCCACAAGGACGCCAATCTGCAGTTCCCCACCTAATGTCAGCCGATGAGTCCATCGACCTCGCTCGCTCGTTAGGGCTCGAGGTTGCCGTGCAGCGAATCGAGGACTTGCGGGGCGAGGAGCACTTGGATAGAGACATCGTATCAACAGCCATGGCGAGCGCTCGTAGCGAACTACTGGTCGCGGATATGGGCGCGGCGTATGGCGGACCGGATATGGAGATTCCACCCGCGCTAAAGCGAGGCCACTATGAGCGTCTTCTCGCCGTCGCCTGTGATGAGACAAACCCGGTTCGCTATCAGCGGATCTATCAGTTAGTCGACCCGCTAGAATGGCCTCAGGACTTGCGCGATCAGATCTTGCTCGATCACTGTCGAGCTATGTGCAGTCTTAACGATGATGCCGGCTCGCGCATAGCGCTGCGTGCGACTCGCAGAATCTTCCCCTATACCTGGATGATAATCGACAACGAGGTCGTTGTACTTGAGCTGTATCGATTTTCAAATGACGGGCGCCCAGGATACTATCGGGCACTTGTAATTCGCGATCCGGAAGGTTCGCTTGTATCGGTATTCCGCTCGATGTGGGACGATCTCTCGGTGCATCCTGACACCAGGACTGTGCGAGCCAGTGAACTAGTACGCAAGGCGAATTAATTGTCAGCAAGGGTTTCCTCATGGCTACCACGTTTTGCCTGAAGTGGTGATCAGGGTCCAGCACTCTATAACCGGCGGGAGCGGGCGGTCGGGGTGCACGGGTTCGTCCTCTGCGCCGGCTCAGCCGTGCTGCGTCGTTTCCTCGCGCTGCCGTCGTGCCGTTACCGAGCGGTTAGCCAGGAGCACTCTCCGGGCGTCCCGGGCCGTACGAGACGGCGCCACCCCAGTCGCCCAGGAACGCGCGTCTCTCCACCCGGCGCTCGGGATGGTCCCGAGCTATGACGCCGCCCTGACATTATGCGGCCGCGTCCGAGCAATCAGCTGCGTACGGTGGGCGTATGGCTTCGAGAGATTCGGTCCTTGGTGATACTCGCCGGCCGCGCCAATCCCACTACGTGACAAGCCGGTTGACCATTTCTCGACCGAGAACGCTGAGCGAGCATCGTTGGTGGCTATGCCGTCGGGACTCCGCTGCCACAAGACGTGGGGCCCCGATCTACAACGGCTCGGAGGGCCTTCGGACGCCATTGTTGAGCTTGGCGCCGTCGTCGCCGTCCTCCCACTCCGAGTCCACCGACTGCTCGGGGCGACGCTCTCCTTGCAAGGCGATGTCGTCGAAGGCCCGCTTGTCGGCCTCGGTGAGCGGCGGTTGGACGATGCTCCGGGGCCAGAGCCGGCGGGCCCAGACCACATTCGCCTCGGCGGCGTAGAGCGTGAGCTGGGCCCCCAGGAAGATCCACGAGACCAGCCCGAGGACCGATGCGAAGTACCCGTAGACCTGCGAGGCGTGGCGGAGTTGGTGGCCCACGAGGTAGCCGCCGAGCACCTGGAGCAGCGACCATCCAATGCCCCCCAGGACGGCGCCGGGAACGAGGGCACGCGTCGGGATCTTCTTCACCGTCAGCACTCGGAAGGCCAGGACGAACAGCCCCACGTTGAGGCCGATCGAGACGACAACGCCGGCAACCTTCGTCAGGACTCCGCCACCGAAGGCGGACACGGAGGCGAGGACCGTCGTCGCCACCAGCCCGGTACCGAGCAGGCCCAGCAGGCCCAGTCCCCGCAGCAGCCGGGTCACGAACGGAGGTCGGTTGACCCCGGGGATGTTCCACACCTCGGCCATGGCCAGTTGCGCGGCCTGGGTCACCCCGAGGGAGCCCCAGATCAGCCCACCGATACCGAACGCCAGGCCGAAGGCGCTTCCCTGGAGGGGGTGGATGGCCTGACCGAGCTGTTGGCCGACGATCGGGAAGTCCCGCAGCGCGGACTTGAGCACCGAGGCGCGCAGTGCGCTGTTGCGGTCCATGACGAAGCCAAGCACCGTGGTCAGCAGGAGCAACAGGGGAAAGATGGCCAGGAAGCCGTAGTAGGCGATCAGCGCGGCCAGGGACCCGGCGCGGTCGTCGCCGAACTTCTTGATGACACCGAAGCCGATGGCCAACGGGCGGTGGGTCTGCTGGAAGCGATCGATCCGCCGCACCACGCCCTCGATGGGGTTCACCCCGCCTGCTCGGCATGGGGACCTGCGACCGGAAGGGTTGGTTGGCCCTCGGAGGCCACGACCTCACCGTCGGGCCCAGCCTCGCCGCCGGCCTCGTGCTCCGCGGTCGCCCTGCGTTCGGCCAGCAGGTCCTGGACGACGATGTTCACCACCGCAGCCACGGGGATGGCGAGAAGGGCGCCCAGGATTCCCCCCAGCTCAGCACCGGCCAAGGTGGCGAAGAACACCGAGATGGCGCCGATCTTGACCGTCTTGCCCATGACGACCGGGTACAGGGTGTGGCTCTCGATCTCTTGGTAGACGATGAAGATGACCACGAACACCAGAGCCTTCCAGGGATGGGGATCGAGAAGGAACGTGGCCAGCGTGACGATCACCCCCGCCAGCGACGCGCCGATCAGGGGCACCAGATCGAGGATGAACATGATCACGGCCAGCACGGGGACGAACGGCACCCGCATGGCCTCCAGGCTGATGACGACCACCATCGAGGCCACGAAGCTGATGAACAGGTTGCCTCGTACGTAGCCGCCGACGGCGGCGAGGCTGTCCCTCGCCAGCCGACGAGCCGTCTCCCGCCGACGATCGTCGAGGATCTGGTTCTGGGCGCTGCGCGCCATCGACGGCCCGTTCAGCAACAGGAACACCGCGGCGACCAGAGCGGTCACCGCAAGCCCCACCGACGTCGCCGCCGTCTGGGCCACCCCGAGCAGAACCTTCGACCTTCCGTTCAGACGCTTGGGCAGGTCGTGGAGGAGGCGCTCGGTCTCGCCCCGCAGATCCGTTCCCTGAAGTCGCGGGCCCACCAGGGGCAGCTCCTTCAGGCGCTCGGCCGCATCCGGCAACTGCTTGCGGAACGTCTGGCCTTGTTGGACGACGGGACGGACGACCACGAAACCGATGCCGACGAACAGGCCCACGGTGATGAGGCTGACCAGGGCCACGGCCAGGCCCCGGCGGTGCAGGTGGCGCTGGAGGCTGGTGACGGGCCGGTCCAGAGCGGCCGCCACCAGCCCCGCCATGAGGATCAGCACGACCAGGCTCTTCAGACGAAAGACGAGCCAGGCCAGCACGAGGATGCCGAGCACGACGGCGGTGATGCCCGCCGCTCTCCGATAGGGACGGTCATTGGTCGGGCGGGTGTTCGGTGCCGCAGATGCACCGGACCCTGACTCGTTTGGAGACTGGTCTTCCATGCCGACACCATGCCGCGTCGGTAACGCGGTCCAGGTGCAGGCCCCGTCTCCCGATGTCGCCATCTGTCAGATGTCCGCAGCGGGAAATCTGCCGGGCGTGGGTGTCGCACGACCGGAACGAACCGACCCTCTTCCCGTTCGGCAATCGCGGCGTCGAGTTCCTTCGTATGCGGGTGACGCCCTCGTCATCGGGCGCGCCCGAGCCACAGTGGCACCACCTCCCTTCGGTGGTCCCCCTGCTGGAACTCGGCCTAACGCAGGGTTAGCCGTCGGCTTACCTTCGGCGAAGGATTGGGTGAGGTGCGGCTCCCTAGGTTGCAGGGGGCCGTGGGCCTGCGATCGTCGCCGCGTCAAAATCCGCTGCCCTCCGTGATAGAGAGACCGACCGTGCCCGCCGTTGATTCTGTCCGTCCTGGGCGAGCTTTCGCTTCCGGCCAGACGTTCGAGCCTGTCAGCCTCACAGAGCCGAGCACCCCGGTTCGTCCGGGCAACGGCTCGTGGTTTCCCATACTCGCCTTTCTCCTGATAGCCGGCGCGGTCATCGCTGTCTCGGTGCTGGCCCATGCCCGCCTGCCGTTGCTGCACCGTCGCCATCGGCAGTTGCAGGGACGGGGCTGGGTGAGCAGCTTTAGCTGGTGGGATGGCTGGTGGTACGTGGGCATCGCCCGGCATGGCTATGCCTATTACCACCCCGGGAGCCAGTCGCCGGTCGCCTTCTTCCCGCTGTACCCGCTGGTGATGCGAGGGGTCGGCCGCATCACAAATGGTCCGCTGGTAGCTGGCTTCCTCCTGACCGTCACGTGCGGGCTGGGCGCGGCCGTAGCGTTCCACCAGTGGTCCGTGAAGACGCTGGGGCCCGCTCGGGCCCGGCTCGCGGTGCTGCTCCTTCTCCTCTATCCCTTCGCCTTCTACCTGATGGGGGCGGTGTACGCCGATGCGTTGTTCCTCCTCGCCGCCGTGGCTGCCTTCCTCGCCTTCGAGCACGACAGGCCGGTGATCGCCGGCGTGGCTGCCGCCCTCGCCACTGCGGCCCGCCCCGTCGGCGTAGCGGTGGTCGTCGGACTGTGGGTGCTTGCCCTGGAGCGCCGGGGAGTGCTGGCCCGAATCCGGTCAGGCCCCGTCGCCTCCGGCCGGGCCAGATGGAGCCGATTCTTCACCGCCGATGCCGGCTTGCTGATGGCCCCGCTTGGCCTGGTCGGCTACTGCGGGTTCCTCTGGGCCCGATTCCGCCGACCCTTCGCCTTCCTGGACACCGCGGGGGACAAGGGCTGGGACCAGCCCGCGGGCTTCCACACCTGGTTCAAGGTGCACTGGATAAAGGCCATGTGGCACGGACCGTGGAATGACGGCCACTTCGGGCATCTGGCCGTGAACGCGCTGGCCACCATCATCGTCGTCGCCTTCATTCCCGCGGTGTTCCGCCGGCTGGGCATGGGCTACGGCGCCTTCGTGGTCATCGCCGTGGTGGCTACTGCGGTCTCGACCAAGGACTTCGTCGGCATGGGCCGCTACACCCTGGCCGCCTTCCCCTGCTTCGCTGTGGCCGCTGACGTGCTCGTCGATAGGCCACGCATGACCCGAGTGGTCCTTGTCGCTGGGGCAGCAGGCCTGGTCATGCTCGCCCAACTGCACGCCCGGGGCGCAATCATCAGCTAAGCGGTGCCAGTTGCACCCTCGGTGAGCCAGGCGCGCTCACCTGGTGTGGTCGCCCTTGATCTCCCGATCGACCGGTAACGCCGAGCCAGGTCTTGCCGCCGTCCCGGGTACGTGCCACGACGGGCGGGTGCTTGACCCGCAGGTGACAGTGCCCAGAACCCAGCCCGCCACCGGCGACACGAACGAGGGGACGTGGGGACGAAATCGGCGGGGACGGGACCACCTGGCGGACCGGTGGCCCTACTGGGCAGCCGCCGAGTCTGCAGTCGGAGTAGGTCTCCGCACGGTCGCCTTCTTGGCAGGGCTGCACCCAGCCAGGCTGAGGACCATCCCCGGGGTAGCGGCGGCAATCGGCCGCCACCGCTGCACTCCCTGGCCCCGCATGGGGCAGTGTCCCACCATGGGCTACACCGCTGCCGTGCCCGAACCATTTGGGATATCGGCCGCTTCGAGCCTTCACGGACTCGAAGGACCACCAGGAGCCACTGGCTCCGCTTCGTCCAGCCCCGCCTCCACCCGTGACCGTGTGAGCGTGAACACCGAGAGGACGATCATGGCCACGCTGGCCACCTCTATCGCCGCAGCCATGGGATGAATGGCGATGCGCTCGTGGAAGGCGAGGATGCCGATGAGGGCGGAGGCGCCCGGGTCGGCGATGACCACCATTGGCATGGACGCGTCAAGCGGCCCGGCGTGCAGGGCGCTCTGGGCCAGCAGGAAGCCGGCGCTGGCGATGATCAGCCACGTGTAGGGCTCCCAGGACGTGACCGCCTCGTAGAGCCCGTGAGTGAGGACCTGGCCCGAACCCTTGGCCAGGGCCGCAGTCAGGGCGAAGACCACGCCGCTGGCGGCACCGAGGCGCCGGGCCCGGGCCCGACCGGATTCTTTGGGTGCTCTCAGCACGAGCAAGGCCACGGCGGCGGCGGTGATGACGATGACGGCGATCCACCGACCTCCGGTGGCCTGGGCTCGGCCCCTGGTCGGGTTGGCCACAGCCAGGAACACCGCCAGCCCGGTGACCAGGCCGAGGGCGCTCAGCCATTCTTTGGCCTGCAAGCGCCGACGCTGGACCGCAGCCGCCGCCGGCAGGGTGAACAGCAGACCGGCGACGAGCAGGGACTGGACCACCAGCAGCGCGCCTCGGCGAAGCGCCAGGAACTGCAGGATCACCGCCGCCAGGTCGGTCAGATTGCCCAGTAGCCAGCGGGGCCGGCGGACGAGCTGCAGGACCAGCCCCGGTCGCATGGAGTGCTTCGCGTCGACCTTCGATGCCGCCGAGTGCTGAAGGACCGAGGTGAGCCCGTACATCGTCGCCGCGGCGAGGGCCAGGAAGATCGACTCCGGATGCGCCAGGAGGCTGTGGTGGTGATGCACCTCCAGGTACTACCCCGATGGGGTCGGGTGGCGGCGCCCGAGATCGACTATGCCTGAACCTACGTCGCCGGTCCTCGCCGCATCATCATCGAGTCACCTGCTCCCGGACCGGGGGCCGGACCGTTCTTGAAGCCGCGCTCGTTGGCAAACTGGCTACGAGGCCGACTCTCTCAACGCGGCGCTGAACCGCAGTGAAGCCGGCCGACTCCCGGCCGCGCCCGGTTGCGCCCGTACACGGACGCCGCTGATCGTATTCATTCGCCCGCTGTTCGCCTCCGCGCCATGCGTCAGCCGCTCCGCCGTCACTCGCACCCCATAGCGTTGTCCACGAACCACCAAGTCTCGGAGGACATCAGTGGAGGAGCTACTGCTCGGCCTGCTCTGGAAGGCCCTCGCCTTGCTGGCAGAAGGCGCGATGATCTATCTGCTGAGGACGTGGTCAGCGTCGACCCCGGTCTCAGGTAGCGACGGTCTCAGGCTTCCTCTGGCCGCCTAAAGACCCGGACCTTTCAGCAGGGACCCTTGCCGAATGCCTGTAGCCCCCGATGCGATCGAGCCGGCCATTGAGGAGGCGTCGGCGGTTCCGACCGCACGACCGGATGCACTCGGGGCGCG
>JALYYN010000301.1 GCA_030946525.1 Actinomycetota bacterium
CTTGACGACGATGCGGTGGACGACCTCGACTTCGTGGGGTTCGTGGCCCTGGCCGACGTCGTTCGCCCAACGGCCAAGGCGGCCATCGCTGATCTGGGCCGAGCCGGTGTCGAGGTGGCCATGATCACCGGCGACCACCCCGCCACGGCGAGGGCCATCGCCGCCGACT
The DNA here is from genome assembly GCA_030946525.1 of Actinomycetota bacterium. GTDB lineage: Bacteria > Actinomycetota > Acidimicrobiia > Acidimicrobiales > AC-14 > CADCTB01. Next base: position 170 of record JALYYN010000301.1, read on the forward strand.
TGGGGATTTTCAACGGTCACCGAGTGCTGACCGGGGCTGAGTTGGACGCGCTCGACGACGACGCTCTGGCCCGGGCCCTGCCCGACGTCTCGGTCTTCGCCCGAGTGACACCCGCTCACAAGGTCCGCATCGTGGAGGGCTTGCAGCGATCCGGGCGCATCGTGGCCATGACCGGCGACGGCGCCAACGATGCTCCGGCCATCCGCCTGGCCCATGCCGGCATCGCCTTGGGCCAACGGGGGGCGGCGCCGGCCCGGGAGGCCGCCGATCTAGTGGTGACCGACGATCGCATCGAGACGCTCATCGAGGCCATCGTCGAGGGCCGGGCCATGTGGGTGTCGGTGCGCGACGCCCTGGCCATTCTTCTCGGCGGCAACCTGGGCGAGGTGGTCTTCAGCCTGGTTGGCACCGCCGTCACCGGGCGGTCGCCGCTCAACGCCCGCCAGCTCCTGGTCGTGAACATGCTCACCGATCTGTTGCCGGCCATGGCCATTGCCTTGCGACCGCCGCGCGGGATGACGCCCGAGGCCCTCCTCCATGAGGGCCCGGAAGCATCCCTCGGCGGTGCGCTGGCCCGCGATATCGCCTGGCGAGGAGCGACCACCGCGGCCGGGGCGGGAGGGGCCTGGGCGGTGGCCCGCGTCACCGGGCCGGCGTCACGAGCGTCCACGGTCGCCCTGGTGGCCCTGGTGGGCACTCAGCTCGGCCAGACCGTGGTGGCGGGAGGCACCAGCCCGATGGTTGTCATCTCGTCGCTGGCCGCCGGCGCCACCCTGGTCGCCCTCGTCCAGGTGCCCGGCGTCAGTCAGTTCTTCGGCTGCACTCCGCTGGACCCGCTGGCCTGGGCCACCGCGCTGGGTGCGGCATCAGTGGCCACCGCCGTCTCCGTCGCCGCTCCCGCCACCCTGCGCCTTGTGCGCCGGACCTCGCTCGTTCCACATGACAGACCGATGGCCGAGCAGGAGATTTGAGCGTTGCCCAGGGGGGTAACGTTGGCCCCATGGATCCTGAATTCTTCGCTGCCGCCGCCGCCGGAGTTGCAAGCCTGCTGGCCGTGCTTGGGCTTCGTCGGCGTTCATCAACCCCCGCCACCGAAGCCGACGCTCCTCCGGCCAGCACCACCCCCGGTGCCGCCCTGGCCTCGGCCGGCGCAACGGCTTCCCGCAACGTCTCCGGCGCGGTGGCATCGGTTGGCCATCAGGTCCTGACCCTCGCCGCCCACGGGGCGGGTGCCGCCGGGGCGGCGGTGGCCAAGGGCGCCGGCCTGGTCGTCGACGGTGGCGTCAGCCTGGTGGAGACCGTGCTTCCCGGGCGGTCACACCCTGAGGCTGGCGCGCCGGCCACGACCGCGGCATCGGAGTTGATTCCACCCCCCAAGAAAGCGGCAGTCAAGCGCGCATCAGCCGAGCAGTAGAGACGAGATGGCGGAAAAGCAGTCATCTGGCGACGACAACGCCAGCAAGCGGGAACAGGGGCCATCCTTCACGCTGCCGGTCACTGGAATCCGAGTGACGCTGCCGCCCCCCGCCCACCTGGCCTGGTACGTGGGCGTGGGCATCATGACCGCCCTTGAGGTGGTGGAGTGGCCCGTGGCGCTGGTGATCGCAGCCAGTCACGCCATCGCCCAGCGAACCCACGACAAGACGGTGGCCAACCTCGCCGAGGGAGCGGAATCAGGGGCTTGAGCTTAGCCCGGCCCTTTCAGTAAGCAGCCCGGCTGAGCGGCCGTAGGTCCGCAGAAAGGCCCCTCTGGCAAGGGAAACTGCTGGTTCTCGAGACCGCAGAACCCCAAACCAGAAGGGCACTTCCATGGTGAAGCATAGTAGTGGCCGGCCTCGCCTCGTGGTGACCGCCGACGGGACCGGTGTCGCCGCCCACGTCGGCAGTCGCCTGCTGGCCGACATGGCCGACGCCATCGGCCTGACCGCCGGTCTTTCGGCGGCGATGGCCCCGACCCGCCAGCGCCGTTCGGCCCATGACCCGGGCCGGGTGCTGGTCGACCTCGTCGTCAGCGTGGCCGACGGGGGCAAGTCCATGTCCG
>JALYYN010000319.1 GCA_030946525.1 Actinomycetota bacterium
GAGTGGACGCAGGATCGGGTCCGTCGTCGAAGGTGAGGGCGACCACGGGGGCAGAGGTCGTTGATCCCGGGATGCGAGACACCAGACCAGTAGCGGGGCGGCCCGTCGGCGCCGGAACCGAAGGTAACGGTGTCGCCGGTGCTGAGGCGGTCGCCAACATCAACAGAAGAGGGGCGGGAGGCGGAGGAGATTCTTCGAAGCCGACCCGACTGGCTACCGCAGCGATGCCCGCCATCAGGAGCATGACGACCGAGCGGGACACGGTGCGCTGTCGACGGGGGACACGATTCACTCGACTGATAACGGCCATGGTACGGCCTGGTTCGTCGGTGGCCGCAAGCCCCGGTTGCGAAACCGACGCCCGTCTCGAAAATCAGCCGCGTGGCTCACAAGCAGACGCAGCCACTCGCGGCGGCACGTCCGAAGCACCACCTTCGAAGGGGTAGCCTCGCCTCACTTCCTGATCGCCCGCCAGTGCGGCTTCCTGGCGTTGGCCTTCATCGAGGCCAACGTGTCAACTGCGCACGAACAGGAGGCCTGAGGCGAGGCAAGTTTCGATCACGTCGCCAGTGTCGAGCCAGGCCACGTTGTACTCGTCGAGGTGCTTTCGCGGGCGGTAAGAGTACCGAGACCGACGCCGACAGCACCGACAAGACCCCAGACTGCAATTGCCGGGAGAGACGGGTTCCCGTTGTTGGCCGCGACCGAAGGAAACATCACCAGGAAGGGGTAGAGGCCCATCGCGAGAGGCCCGAACCGGGAAGGCCCGTGCCATACGCCAGCCCGAAGCACGGCAACGCCATAGCAGAGCATCCCGGCCGCGCTGAGCAGGGCGGCGATAGGCAGCAGCGCGTTCTCGTCCGACCGGTACGCCAGGCTGACGAGCTCGGCGGCGATGAACGCCACCCGTCCGACGATGGCGACGGTCATCCCGACGTTGCCGAGCCGGCTCCGCCCGTGCGCCCGTAGGCTGCGCAGCCCGATCAGACCCCCCAGCAGCAGCAGGTCAGCGCCGATCCAGAGCGCCTCGGCGAAGTTGAACTGCCAGCCATGTAGCCCCGCACCGAGCGCCCCCGTCACCAACCAGAGCAGCCCGCCGGCCACCCAGAGGGCCCCGGTCCGTCGATAGCTCGCTCGCTGGTGGTCAGTCTGAAAATCGTCACTCTTTCGCATGTTCGCCCTCCGTTGTGGCCGGCGATCGCCGGAATTGACCTGACTCTGGGCTCGCTGAGGCGGCAGACGCACGGGATGGCGGAGCGGGCGACGCGGGAGGTGTCAGGGGACAGCCCCGGACGCGTCCCGGGAGCCGTCAGGAACATCCCGTCCCGCCCAGGACGCTCCGCTGTCACGATGAAGGCATGTTGGAACGGTCCGCCCCGCCGAGCCAGCATGTGGGGGGAGGGACGATGCCAACAGCGAGACCAGCGGCCAAGCCGACGGTTGCCCACGCCGCGCTGGCAATCGGCGTCGTCCTCGCCCTCGCCACCGTCGCCGCACACGCGGCGAACCGCAATCTCCCGGTGCGCCAAGCCCTACCGGACGTCTTCCAACCGTTCTGGTTGATCAACGCCAGCTCGACGCTCCTCTTTACGATCTCGGGGTGGTACCTGGCCACCAAGCGCCCAGGCGTCATCTTCGGCTGGCTGGCACTGACCGCCGGCATCGCCCATGGCCTGGCCGGTCTCGGGCTGGAACTGGCGGTGGCCGTCGGCCTCGGCCATCACCATCTCCCGGCCCCGACCTTCGGGCTCTGGCTTGCCGCCTGGTGTCCCTTGGTCGAGCAGCCCATCCTCACGGCCATCTATGCCCTCTACCCCGACGGGCGCCTCCCGGTCGGCTGGAAGCGCTGGGTGGTCTCCAGTGCGGTCTTCCTGGCCATCATCGGAGTGCTCGACGCTGCCCTCGACCCCCTGCCTGGTCACGGCGCCAGCGGAGCGGCCATGGCCCGGTGGCACAACCCGCTGAGCGTGGCGCTGGCCAGGTCGTCGGCCGACCTGGCGCCGGTCTTCTTCGCCCCCTCCGCCGTGGCTGTCATCGTGGTGCTGGTGCTCCGCTGGCGAGCGGCCCGGGGGGATGAGCGCCGAGTGCTGTCGTGGATCGTGGCCGTCGGCATCCCTGTCACAATTATCGTGCCGATCTCGGTGGTGGCCCTCCCGGCGGGGATCGGTACGGCCGTCGCCCAGGGCACGACTCTCTTGGAGATCGCGGTCATCGTCGCCGCCACGCTGCGATACCGCGTCTACGGCATCGAGGTCATTCTCAACCGGGCGCTGGTGTACTCGGCGCTGACCGCGGTCGTCGTGGGAGTGTTCGGAGCTGCGGTCGGTGTTGCCGGTCTCCTGGGCACCGAGACCGCGGATGCGCCATCGTTTCTCGGCGCCTTGGCCGCAGCACTTGTCCTGCTGCCCGCCCGCACCCGCATACAGCGCAGCGTTAACCACCTGCTCTATGGCCAGCGTGACGAGCCCTCCGCCGTCATGTCACGGGTGGCGGGCCAGTTGGGCGCCGCAGGGTCCACCGAGGAGCTCATTTCCGGTTTGGTTACCGTCACCGCGGCTGCGCTGCGGGTGCCGTATGTCGGCGTTGAGCTAATCGGGCCGGATCGCACCCAGGTCATCGCCCACGGGACGCCCGGTGAGGACCCGACCCGCATCCCCCTGGTCCATCAGGGTCGAACGATCGGGGCGTTGGTCGTTGGTCGGCGGCCCGGTGAGCGGGACATCTCCGACAGGGAACGGGCGCTGCTGAACGACCTGGCCACGCAGGCTGCGGTGGCCGCGGCCAACGTCAGCCTGACCGAGGACCTCCGGCGCTCCCGTGAGCGCATGGTCGCGGCCCGGGAGGAGGAGCGCCGCCGGCTCCGCAACGACCTTCACGACGGTCTCGGTCCCCAGCTGACAGGGGTGGCCCTAGGCCTCGACCTTGTCATTGAGACCGCCGAGGAGGCTGCGCCCCAGGCTGCGGCGGCGGCGGAGCGGCTGCGAACCGAGCTCGAAGACGCCATCGCCGACATCCGCCGGTTGGTGCAGGGCCTGCGGCCGCCCCGCCTCGACGAGGTCGGCCTGTGCGGAGCCCTGCGGGAGATGGTGGCGCGTGCGGAACGAAGCGGTCTGGTCATGGTCACACAGCTACCCGATAACTGCCCGACGCTTCCGGCGGCCATCGAGGTCGCCGCCTTCCGCATCGCCACCGAGGCGATCACCAACGTCGTGCGCCACGCCGACGCCCGATCGTGCGTGGTGCGGCTGCACGTCACGTCGGAGCTGCACCTCACGGTGAGCGACGACGGACGGGGACTGAATGGCTCCCTTGGCGGGGTCGGAACCACCTCGATGCGCGAACGAGCTGAGGAACTGGGGGGCTCGTGCACCGTGGGACCGGACACGACCGGGGGCTGCCGCGTGGATGCACATATTCCGGTCCTACAACCGTGACCGAGACCCCGATCCGCGTCCTCGTGGTCGACGACCATGAACTCGTCCGCGTCGGTCTCCGGGGGGTGTTGGATGCCGACCCGTCCATCGACGTCGTCGCCGAGGCGTCCGATGGGGTGCAGGCCGTCGCCGCGGTAGAGATGCATCGACCTGATGTCGTCGTCATGGACCTGCAGATGCCCGGCATGGGTGGGATTGAAGCCACTCGACAGATCCTCGCCGCCCGGCCAGGGACGGCCGTCCTGGCCCTCACGATGTTCGACGACGACGACTCCGTGTTCGCCGCCCTGCGGGCCGGGGCTCGGGGCTACCTTCTCAAAGGCGCCCGACGGGACGAGCTGCGGGCCGCAGTCGTCGGCGTCTTCGTCGGTCAGGCCGTGTTCGGACCGGGCGTTGCCGCCCGGGTCCTGGACCGGATGACCGGCCGGTCCGAGCGCGACGATGTCTTCCCCGATCTGACCCCACGAGAGCGCGAGGTCCTCACTCACCTGGTCGACGGGCGCAACCCGCTGACGATCGCCCAGCGGATGGGAATCGCCGACAAGACTGTGCGCAACAACATCTCCAGCGTGCTGACCAAGCTTCACGTGGCTGACCGAGCCTCGGCCGTCGATCGCGCACGTCTCGCCGGCATCGGACGACACCGCACCTCCGACGCTCGATTCGTGGTCTTCGTGGAGATGGATGGTCCGACGAGGATTGCCCGGGAGCTTGGTGAGGGCTACGCCACCGTTCTTGCCGAGTACAACCGGATCGTTGTCGGCGCGATGAGCGAACGTGGCGGGGTCTGCTTCGGCCGGGCCGGCGACGCCCATTTCGCCTGGTTCCGGGACTCGACGGTCGCGATCAACTCGTGCGCAGATGTCCACCACCGCCTCGCCGCCCACGCGTTTCCGACCGGGGTCGAGCTCGCCGCCCGCATCGGCATTCACTTTGGACCAGTGACAGAACAAGACGGAGAGCTCGTCGGCCTGACGCTCCACGAGACCGTCCGTATCGCAGCTGTTGCGGCGCGGGGTCAGGTGGTCGTCTCCGAATCGGCGAAGCCCGGTGACCGCTCGTTAGGCCTGCGGTTCAGTGATCTCGGAGAACAGGAGCTGCGCGATCTCGATCGTCCGCTGCGGCTCTTCCTCGTCGACCATGTCGGGTGAACCTCCAACCGCATAACACATACGCTCACCTCCCAAACCGCCGACCCACAGCGGTCGTCGTGGCGGCCCTTTGGGGTCACACGATCGGCTAACTCCGCGCCCCGCCGTGGGCGTTGCCCTTCATTGAGGTGAACGCCCACGTCATTAGCCTCGATTGTTCGTCCGACCCCGTGCTGAAGGGTCGCGCGTCCGCGTAAAAGCCCTTCTGGCCTGGGAGAATGCGAGTTCTCAAAGCACGCATCGACCAGGAAAGAAGGGCTCCTTGAAGGT
>JALYYN010000323.1 GCA_030946525.1 Actinomycetota bacterium
CCGCGCCGTCCTCGCCTGTGCCACTCGCGACCGGGGCGCCGCGGTGCTCGGCATCTGCGGCGGCTACCAGATGATGGGGCGCACGATCGTCGACGACGTGGAGTCCGGCCGGGGCCGGGTCGAGGGATTGGGATGGCTCCCCGCCGACACCGTCTTCGAGCCGACCAAGGTGACCCGCCAGCGGAGGGGCGTCGCCCTGTACCAGCGGGTGAGCGGCTACCAGATCCATCACGGCCGGGTCACCGGGGCCGACCCGTGGATCGGCCTGGACGACGCCTACGGCGCGCACGCCGAGGGCTCGGTGCGGAACCGGATGTACGGCACGTCCATGCACGGGATCCTGGAGGAGGACGGCTTCCGGGGCGCCTTCCTGCGGGAGATCAGCCCCGAGTTCGTGCCCGGCGGGGCCTCCTTCGCTGCCGCCCGCGAGGCCCAGCTCGACCGGCTCGCCGACATGCTCGAAGCCCATCTCGATCTTGCCGCCATCGACCGGCTCATCGTCACCGCCGCCGCGTCAACACCTAAGGAAGGCGTCCCGGCCCTGTGATCCTCGTCCTGACCAACGCCGACACGGAGATCCTGGCCCTGCGGTCGGTGGTCGAGGCGCTGCCGGCCGGCTTTCCTCCCGTCCGGGCCGCCAGCCCCTCCCACCTGAGCGAGCCACCGCCCCTCGACGGCGTGACCATGGTGCTCGTGCGCCTGCTCGGCGGGCGCCGGGCGTGGGAGGCGCCGTTCGACGAGCTACGGCGGCGCTGCCTCGACGCCGGGATACCCCTGCTGGCCTTCGGCGGCGAGGCGGTCCCCGACGCCGAGCTCACCGCCCTGTCGACCGCCCCTGCGTCGACCGTGGCCCGGGCCTTCGAGTACCTGGCGCACGGGGGCCTGGCCAACACCGAGCAGCTCCTACGTTTCGTCGGCGGGTATCCACATCAACCTCCAGTGGAGGTCGAGCCTTATGGTGTCCTGGGCGACCGCCCGCAGGATCCGGCCCGGCCCACGGTCGGGGTCGTCTTCTATCGAGCCCACGTGCTGGCCGGCAACACCGCCTTTGTCGAGGACCTGTGCGCGGCGATCGAGGCGAGGGGGGCAAACGCCTTGCCGGTGTGGTGCTACTCGTTACGGTCCGACGCCGGCGCCTTCGACCTCCTGCGTGGCGTCGACGTGCTCGTCACCACCGTGCTGGCCATGGGTGTCAGCGACGGCGACGACTGGGACGCGTCAGCCTTGGCCGCCCTCGACGTTCCCGTGCTCCAGGCGGTCGCCGCCACCCAGCCGGCGGACGCGTGGGCGGCGAGCACGGCCGGGCTGACCCCGATCGACGTCGCCATGAGCGTCGCCATCCCCGAGTTCGACGGACGGATCATCGGGGTCCCGTTCTCGTTCAAGGAGCTGGTCGACGACGGCGACGAGCTGGGGGCGCCGGTCCACGCCTACCGGACCGTGCCCGACCGGGTGGAGCGGATCGCCGGCCTGGCCACCCGGCTGGCCGTCCTCCGCCGTATCCCGAACGACGCCAAGAAGATCGCCCTCGTCCTGTCCGCCTACCCGACCAAGAAGAGCCGGATCGGCAACGCCGTCGGCCTCGACACGCCGGTGTCGGTGATCGACCTCCTCCACGCCATGCGGGCCGCCGGCTACCGGGTCGATCGCATTCCGCCCGACGGCGACGCCCTCATGGCCGAGCTGGCCGACGCCTATCCGATCCCCCGGAACCCCACTGAGGACCAGTGCTGCGGCCGGTGGCCGGTGGCCGACTACCGGCGGGCGTTCGACAACTTCCCCGAGGAGCTGCGGGACAAGGTCGACGGCGCGTGGGGCCCGGTCGAGGGCGACGAGCTGGCCTTCGCCGGCCTGGACCTGGGCGGGGTAGTGGTCGCCATCCAGCCCGCCCGTGGGTTCGGCGAGAACCCGATCGCCGTCTACCACTCGCCAGACCTGGCGCCGACGCATCACTACTTGGCCTTCTACCGGTGGCTGGAGCTGGGCTGGGGCGCCGACGCCGTCGTCCACGTGGGCAAGCACGGAACCCTGGAGTGGCTGCCGGGCAAGGGCGTGGGGCTCTCGGCCGGCTGCGGACCCGACGCCGCTCTCGGCGACCTGCCCCTCGTCTACCCGTTCGTGGTGAACGACCCGGGGGAGGGGACCCAGGCCAA
>JALYYN010000339.1 GCA_030946525.1 Actinomycetota bacterium
ATTGACCGTTCGGGTCAGATGGCGTAGCTGTCGACCGAAGCGTCGCCGTGAGCCCCGATGGCGTCGGCGGCCTCATCGGGTGACGCTGCGGTGACGACGATGCGGTCGAAGCCGGTCACAGCCAGGAGCCGACGCACGCCGCCGGCCCGGGCGCACAGGGCCGCCGTTCCGCCCCTCGAACGGAGCTCACGGATGCCGCAGATGAGCGCACCGAGGCCGGCCGAGTCCATGAACGGCACCCTGCGCAGATCGACGACGACGGCCGCGCCCGCGGGAACCCTGCGGAGGGCGTCGCGGAGCTGCGCCGCGTCGGTGGCATCGACATCGCCCCATACCGAGATGGTGCGCACGTCCTCGCCGAACTTCTCGTCGAGCTGGAGCGTTTGCATGGAACCTCCTGCGTGGCCTCGTCCGGTGTTGTCGCCATCCTGATCGGCCAAGATGACGCCCGGCGTCCGGTCGCTTTGCAGTTCCATGACGAAATGCGCGCCGCTTAGGGCGGCGCCAGGTCGGCGAAGTCCGCCCGGCCCACAGGTCCCGCGGTCAGCGTCCGGTCGGCCCTGGGCACCTCGACCGGCGCCCGATCGATCGTGAACGCGACTGCGATCGTGCCCGGGATGTTGGTCAGCGTGTAGACGATCTGGGCGATGGCCAGCACCTGATCGGACGCCGCGGTGGTGGAGAGCAGCCGCCCGAGCTCCACCCTGGCCCGGCCGGCATCCACGCCGGTGACGGTGACGCCGGCGTCCACACCGATGGCGGAGCGCAGCCCACTCGCCACCTCCTCGCGGGTCGGGCCCACCAGGAGCGACTGCAGCGCGGCCTCGGACCCCGGTGGCGCCGGCGTCTCGCGGGCAACGCCGGCGAGGCGCTCGCCGCTGACGAGGAACACGGTGATAGTGCCTGCATGCGGGACGACGGAGGTCGGCGCCACGACCGGGTCCCGGTCGAGCAGCCCCGGCGGCACGTTGTCATTGGCGATGACGCGAGGCCCGGAGTCGGCCGGGACGCCACAACCGACGAAGAACGGCGCCAGCAGGGCGGCGAGCACGATCCGCCGCCTCACCGGATCACCGGCAGCTCGACGACGAATCTCGCCCCGCCCGCGTCGGCGTCCTCGACCCACACCCGGCCCTGGTGCAGCCGAACGTGCTCCCGGACCAGCGAGAGCCCGAGGCCCGTTCCGTCGCTCTCGCTCCGGCGTCCGGCGGCGCCGCCCCGGGCGAAACGTTCGAAGATCCGCTCCCGGTCGCCGGCGGCCACGCCGGGCCCGGAGTCCTCCACGACGATGCGGGCCCACCCGGACGACTGCTCGACGCCCACCCGCCGCACACCACCGCCGTGCAGCCGGGCGTTGTCCACCAGATTGGCCACGACCCGTTCCAGTCGCCGTTTGTCGGCCCGGACCAGCAGGTCGGATGCGTCGGCGTCGATCTCGATCGGGTGCGGCTCTCCTGGAGTGACGTCCGGGGCCCGTTAGCCGGCTCAGTCTGAGGCTCCCGCCATCACGATCCACCACTTCTGTGTGTCGCGGTGCTGATGTGTCTGTTGGTAGTCTGCCAACAGATCGGAGAACGTCATGGCCCCACCCAGAGCCCGTCCCGAACCGCTCATGGTGCGAGGGGCGCTGTTCACCCTGCGCCGCCGCTGCGGCAAACCGAGCTGCCACTGCGCCAACGAGGCGGGCCATGAGAGCCCGGCGCTGGCCTACCCCGAGGCGGGCCGGACCCGGACGATGACCCTCTCGGCCGCCGAAGTCGACGAGGTGCGCGCCGCCTTGGAGCGTTACAACGCGGCCCGGGCCGAGCTGGATGCCAGTGCCGATTCGGGCGTTGCCGCCCTGCGGGCCCGTCTGGCCGAGCGTCGCCGAGCGCGATGAGCACCGCCGGGACCGCTGCGGGCCCCTCGCCGAGCGACGGCGACGGGCCTACTTCCCCCAACGCCTCGGCGTTCGGCGGGTCCCGGGCGTGCTTCGAGGACATCGCCGGCTGGCTGGCGAGCACCGAGGCCGGTTCCTTGTCGCACGGCGAGCTGGAGGACGATCTCGACCGACGGAGCCGGGAGCTGGTGCGCCGGTTGCTCCAGGACCACCTCGACCTGCGCTCCCAGCGGGAGGCGCGAGTCGACGTGACCGCGGTCAACGGCGTCATCCACGGCAGCGTCGAAGCCGGGCACACCCGGGCGCTGACCACCGTGTTTGGCACCGTGAGGGTCGAGCGCCTGGCCTATCGCCATCGGGGAGCGGCGAACCTGCACCCCGCCGACGGCGCGTTGAACCTGCCCGAGGAGCGGCACTCCCACGGCCTGCGCCGCCTGGCCGCGATCGAGTCGACCCGGGGCTCCTACGACGACGCCGCCGAGGCGATCGGACGGGCCACCGGCGTGGCGGTCGCCAAGCGCCAAGTGGAGGAGATGACCGCCGCCTCTGCGGCCGACGTCGACGACTTCTACGCCGCCTCCGCTCCCGAGCCAGGCGACAGCGCCGACGTGCTGGTGCTCTCCGTCGACGGCAAGGGCATCGTCATGCGGCCCGACTCGCTGCGGCCCGCCACCGAGCGGGCGGCTGCGGCGGCCAGCACCAAGCTCGAGACCCGCCTGTCCAAAGGAGAGAAGCGCAACCGCAAGCGCCTGGCCGAGGTCGGCGCCGTCTACGACCTCGTTCCGGTCCCGCGCAGTCCCTCCGATGTGCTGGCCTCCAAGTGCGGCGACGGCCCGCCGGTGGCACCGAAGGCCAAGGCCAAGTGGGTGACGGCGAGCGTGGCTGAGGACGCGGCGGTGGTGGTGGGCAGGGTCTTCGACGAGGCGGAGCGGCGGGACCCCGGTCACGAACGTCGATGGGTGGGCTTGGTGGACGGCAACCGCCACCAGATCGACTGCATCGAGGCCCAGGCCGAGCAACGCAAGGTGAGCGTTGCCGTCGTGGTGGACCTCATCCACGTACTCGAGTACCTGTGGGGCGCGGCCTGGTGCTTTTTCGCCGAGGGCGACACCGCCGCCGAGGATTGGGTGAAGGACCGGGCGCTGGCCGTGCTCGCAGGAAACGCCCGTGAGGTTGCCGCCGGCGTCCGGCGGCGGGCCACCACGGCGGGGCTGGCCAAGCCGAAGCGCAAGAAGGCCGACGACTGCGCCAGGTACCTGGTCAACAAGGCCGCCTACCTGGACTACCCCGCAGCGCTGGCTGCCGGTTGGCCGATCGCCTCAGGCGTGATCGAGGGCACCTGCCGCTACTTGGTGGCCGACCGCATGGACATCACCGGCGCACGCTGGAGCGTCGAGGGCGCCGAAGCCGTCCTCAAACTGCGCGCCGTTCGATCCAATGGCGACTTCGAGGCGTACTGGCGATGGCACCTCGACCAGGAACGACGACGAGTCCACGAAGCTCGCTACGCCGACGGCGTCGTCCCTATCGCCGCATAGTCACTCCTACAGAGCCGCACCC